>NZ_LIAC01000011.1:0-125726 GCF_002210235.1 Flavobacterium sp. NLM | reverse complement strand
AAAACAAAAAAGCCACTCGATTTGAGTGGCTTTTCGTGAACGCAGAAGGATTCGAACCTTCGACCGCCTGCTTAGAAGGCAGGTGCTCTATCCAGCTGAGCTATGCGTCCATTTTCTTTAACTTTTAACTTAACCTTTTGACCGTCCCGATTAAAAATCGGGATGCTCTATCCAGCTGAACTATGCGTCCATTTATTTTAAAACTTTATCGCTTAAAGTTTTAGTCGGGGTGGCAGGATTCGAACCTGCGGCCTCCTGCTCCCAAAGCAGGCGCGATAACCGGGCTACGCTACACCCCGAATTAGACATAGATTTGTATCTGTGGTCTTCCCGATCTCAATCGGGACACGATAACCGGGCTACGCTACACCCCGTGGCAAAAATTAAGCGGAGAGACAGGGACTCGAACCCTGGCGACGGTTACCCGTCGACAGATTAGCAATCTGCTCCATTACCGCTCTGGCACCTCTCCAAGCTCAAGAAACGTGTTCTGTTTTGCGGTTGCAAATGTAAGACAACATTCCATTTCTCACAACTATTTTTTCGCTTTTTTTTAAGTTTTTTTAATCTTTTCTCTAAAACACTTCACAATCAAACGAATAGAATTAACAAAAAATTCATATTCAATTTAAAATCCATTCCAATTGACGCAAAATTTGAATTTATTCAAATAAAGAGTAAATTTGCTACATTAACTAATATTAAACAGAAAATGAACAAAAGAGTTGTTATCGTTTCTGCCGTTAGAACACCTATCGGAAGTTTCATGGGAGGGTTATCTACCGTACCCGCACCACAATTAGGAGCTGCTGCCATAAAAGGAGCCCTTTCAAAAATTAACCTAGACCCAAAATTAGTTGATGAAGTTTTCATGGGGAACGTAATCCAGGCAGGTGTTGGACAAGCTCCGGCTCGTCAGGCTGCCCTTTTTGCAGGATTATCAAACGAAGTTGCTGCCACAACAGTAAACAAAGTTTGCGCCTCTGGAATGAAAGCTGTAATGTTTGGCGCACAGGCAATCGCTTGCGGTGATGCAGAAATTGTAGTTGCCGGCGGAATGGAAAGCATGAGCTTAATTCCACACTATGTACAAATGCGTGCCGGAAACAAATTTGGCCCTGCAACAATGCTCGACGGAATGCAAAAAGATGGTTTGACAGATGCTTACGATAACAACGCAATGGGAGTTTGCGCTGATTTATGTGCAGCTGAATACAACATCAGCCGTGAAGAACAGGATAATTTCGCAATTCAGTCTTATGAAAGAAGCGCAAAAGCCTGGGATGCCGGAAAATTTGACAATGAAGTCGTTCCTGTTGAAGTACCACAAAGACGCGGTGAACCAATTATTGTTTCTAAAGACGAAGAATATACCAATGTAAAATTGGATAAAATCCCGTCGTTAAGTGCTGTTTTCACAAAAGACGGAACAGTTACTGCTGCAAATGCTTCAACAATCAATGATGGTGCTGCAGCTTTAGTTTTAATGTCTGAAGAAAAAGCAAATGCTTTAGGTTTAAAACCTTTAGCTTACATAAAAGGTTATGCAGATGCTGCACAAGAACCAAAATGGTTTACTACAAGTCCGGCAAAAGCATTACCAAAAGCTTTAGACAAAGCAGGAATTGCAATTGGAGATGTTGATTTTTTCGAATTCAACGAAGCATTTTCAGTTGTTGGTCTTGCCAATTCAAAAATCTTAAATCTTGATAACGATAAAGTAAACGTAAACGGTGGTGCAGTTTCATTAGGACATCCTCTTGGTTGTTCAGGAGCTCGTATTATTGTAACTTTACTAAACGTTTTAGAACAAAACAATGCAAAAACCGGAGCTGCTGCAATTTGTAATGGCGGCGGCGGCGCATCTGCAATTGTTATCGAAAGAGTTTAAAATAATATTTCATTAGGAGTTATTAGAAATTAATAACTCCTAATTTTTAACTAATACATTATCTAAATGTTCGGAATCTGCAATCTTGCCATAGTACCCGTTCGATCTGAGCCTAGTGACAGAAGTGAAATCGTTACACAACTTTTGTTTGGCGAACACATCGAAATTTTAGAACGCCAAAATCAATGGGCACGAATAAAAATTCAGTTTGATGATTATATAGGCTGGGTAGATTCTAAACAATATCAGATAATTTCTCAGGAACAGTACAATCAGTTAAGCAAAGAAGCCATTATTTTAAATGCAGATTTGATTGACTACATCACTGCGCCTAACAACTTATTACTTCCAATTCCGCTTGGAGCATCTTTATCTTTCCTGCACAATAGCGAAATCAATACTTCTAATTTTGATTTTGAAGGAACAAAAACCAGTGGCATAAAACCAAAAAGTGCCTTAATAAATACCGCTTTCATGTATTTAAACGCACCATATTTATGGGGTGGAAAAACGCCGTTCGGAATCGATTGCTCCGGTTTTACACAAATGGTTTACAAACTAAACGGATATAAAATTCACCGTGACGCATCACAGCAGGCACTCGAAGGAGAATCTTTAAGTTTTATTGAAGAAAGCGAAGTTGGCGATCTAGCCTTTTTTGACAACGACGAAGGCAACATCATCCACGTTGGAATCATTATGGAAAACAATTATATCATTCACGCAAGTGGAAAAGTACGTATTGACCGTTTAGACCACACCGGAATTTACAATCCAGAATTAAACAAACACACTCACAAACTACGTGTAATTAAGAAAATCATTTAATTTTTCGCCACTGATTACACAGATTAACACAGATTAAAAAATCATTTTTAATCCAATAAATCTGTGGCAAAAAAACAAAAAAAACAAAAAAATCGTTTAAATCCGCGTCATCCGCGTGCCAAATCACGCACTAATACGAATCGTCTTTCTAAACTCCGAAGGACTATTCCCTCTCTGTTTTTTAAAGAATTTATTAAAGTGGCTTTCATCCGTAAAACCAAATTCATAAGCAATCTCGTTAATACGCTTATCGCTAAACTGCAAACGATGTTCAATCAGCTTCGTTTTATAATTGCTAATATATTGCTGCATCGTTTCGCTCGCATGTTTCTTAAAATAGCGTCCCAAATACGTATTCGAAATTCCGAAATAATCACTAATAGATTCCGCTTTAATCTTCTCAGGATAATAAATATTAGTCTGAATATATTGCAGAATATCCATTGCTCTGGCTTCAGAATTAATATTTACCTGCTCCGGTAAATACTTCGCAATATTTCTTGCCACAATAATAATCAATGTATTAACCAATTGCTGAATCAATTCTTTATTATAAACATCTTTATCCTGATGTTCACGAATAATAGCTTCAACCATCACTTTCACCAGACATTTATCAGCATGATTTTTTAAAATACAACCCGGCTGATGATTCGCATTTTGCAGAATATATTCCAAACGCTGAATATTCTCATTTTGCAGACTGGAATTCTTCAAATAAATATCATTAAACCTCAAAAAGAAAAACTTCGTTTCTGTTTCAATTGTAAAATTATGGCAATCCTCAGGCGTCAATAAAAACATATGTCCCGCATCATATTCAAAAATATTTTTGTTGATACACTGCGTTCCAGTTCCGCCTAAAATATAAACCAATTCAAAGAAATTATGACGATCTCCAACATCCGGATATTCATCCAATGTTTCAAAAGATACAGTAAACGGTTCGTATAAATTTTCTTTTTTCATAATCTGCAACAATTAATTCAGGATGCAAATATACCTAAAAAAGACAAATATATACAATTTAACACTAAAAAAAATGGTATAATTTTGTCAAATAATTTTAAGATATCAATTTTAACATCATGGAATATAGAAAATTAGGCAACTCAGAACTTGAATTATCAACTATAACTTACGGTGCATTTGCCATTGGCGGAAACATGTGGGGCGGAAACGAAAAGAAAGATTCAATCGACTCTATTCACGCATCAATCGCTCACGGCGTAACCACAATTGACACCGCTCCTTTTTACGGATTTGGTTTAAGTGAAGAAATGATTGGCGAAGCTTTAAAATCTCAAGATCGTTCAAAAGTACAATTGTTAACCAAATTTGGTTTGGTTTGGGACGAAAGCAATAACGGAAAAGGCGATTTCTTTTTTGATGCCGACGATAACGGAAAAAAATTACCAATTTATAAATACGCTTCAAAAAACAACATCATAAAAGAAGTTGAAGAAAGCTTAAAACGTCTTCAAACAGATTATATTGACTTATTGCAAATTCACTGGCCGGACTCCACTACTCCAATTCAGGAAACTATGGAAGCTATGGAAATTCTTATTCAACAAGGAAAAATCAGAGCAGCCGGAGTTAGTAATTACAATGCTGAACAAATTAAAGAAGCGCAAAAAACAATTCAGTTAGCTTCAAACCAAGTTCCTTTTAGTATGCTGAATCAGGCAATTCAAACTGATTTAGTTCCGCTTACAATTCAGGAAAACATCGGAATCATTGCTTACAGTCCAATGGAAAGAGGTTTGCTAACCGGAAAATATTTCACCGACAGTAAATTAAAGGATAACGATCATAGAAATGGTTATTTCGGTCAATTCGATCTTCAAAAAGTAAAAACTTTGGTAGAAGAATTAAGTTCATTGGCAAATGCAAAACAGATGTCAATTTCACAATTGGTTTTACGCTGGACAACTTTACAAAAAGGAATTACAATTGTTTTAGCCGGAGCAAGAAATGCAGAACAAGCTATTTCAAACGCAAAAACAATGGATTTCGATTTATCAGCTTCAGAATTGGAATTTATTAATCAGGCGATTTCGAAACTGAAATAATTCTAAACACATAGAAACATAGTTTTTAGGAATCTTAAAAAAGGCGTTTCACTTGCATTAACAAACATAGTCAACACAATATTGTCATTTCGAGGAACGAGAAATCTGCGCCAGAAACTCTACAAAAATTTGAGAACTATGTGTGAGAAACTAGTTTCTTTCAATTACCTTTTTTAGAAAAGAAAAATCTATGTCTCTATGTGTTTCAAAAAAAATCTCAAAAAATTAAATAATTTAGAATTTGGGCGTGTCCCTTCGGGGCGGGCTTTCGGCTATATCTTTTATTCCGCTATCGCTTCATAAAAGGATACCGCCTCTATCCCTCACGCGTCCCGAATTCATCAGAAAAAAAAGTAAAATGAAGAAAATATTTATCATCAACGGAAGTCAAAATTTCGCACATTCAGGCGGAAAATTCAATGAAACCGTTACCGATTGGACAATCGAATACTTAAAGAACAGTAACAAATTTGAAATAAAAACAACCGACATCAAACAAGATTTTGACTTAGAAGAAGAAGTTGAAAAATTTGTTTGGGCAGATGTTGTAGTATATCACACACCGGTTTGGTGGTTTCAGTTACCAAATCTTTTCAAGAAATACATCGACGACGTTTTTACAGCCGGACACAACAAAGGAATTTACAAAAGCGACGGAAGAAGCCGGGTAAATCCTGATATCAATTACGGAACAGGCGGACAATTACACGGACGCAAATATATGCTGACCACAAGTTGGAATGCACCTGCAACTGCCTTCACACTTACGGGAGAATTCTTCGAAGAAACATCTGTAGATCAAGGAGCTATGTTTGGTTTCCATAAAATGAATAAATTTGTAGGTATGGAAAAATTAAACAGTTTCCATTTCCACGACGTTGAAAAAGGTGCAACTGCAGAAAACATTGTCATCTTCAAAGAAAATTACACCAAACACTTAGAAGAAACTTTTAAAACCTTATAATCATGATCTCTATCACCGCAATTATAAAAAGCAAACAGGAAAACATTGAAGAAGTTAAAAACCTGATTCAAAATCTGGTTACACAAACCAGAAAAGAAGAAGCCTGCGTTCGTTACGATCTTCACACCACCGATAATGTTTTCATTATTTGGGAAGAATGGAAAGATCAGGCCGGACTTGATATTCACAATAATCAGCCTTATTTACAAGATTTTATTGCTAAAAGCGAAGCATTAACCTCTGCACCAATTCAGGTTTACAAAACAATCCAAATACTTTAATAAATAAAGCTATGAAAGCACTTTTTACCAATACATACGAATCTGAGTTCGTAAAGACTGAGATTGAAAAACCAGCTCCTAAAAAAGGAGAAGTTTTAGTTAAAATACACGCAAGCGGTGTAAACCCAATCGATAACAAAATCCGACTTGGACTTTCACCTTATGCATCTCCTGTTTTACCCGCTGTTTTAGGAACAGATCTTGCCGGAGTAATTGAACAAGTTGGCGAAGACGTAACGGATTTTAAAGTTGGTGACGAAGTTTACGGACTTGCCGGCGGCGTTCTTGGCCTTCAGGGAACTTTAGCTGAATACACAGCTGTCGATGCTGATTTATTAGCTATAAAACCTAAAAACTTAACCATGAAAGAAGCGGCGGGAATTCCGTTAGTTTTACTTACCGCTTGGGAAGGTTTAATTGACAGAGCCAGAGTTCAAAAAGGAGATAAAGTTTTGGTTCATGCGGGAGCTGGCGGAGTTGGACATATGGTGGTACAACTGGCTAAAATTTTTGGTGCCGATGTATATGCAACGGTTTCTTCTCAAAAAGCAGAAATCGTTAAATCGTATGGAGCAACCGCAATTGATAAAAATACACCCGTTGAAGATTACGTAAATCAATACACAGACGGAAAAGGTTTTGATGTTATTTACGACACCCTTGGAGGTCAGTCTCTTGACGATTCATTTAAAGCCATTCGTCATTACGGGCAAATTAGCAGCTGTTATGCTTTCGGAACACATACTTTAGCAACAAGTTCACTTCGTTCAGCAAGTATTCACGGTGTTTTCGTTTTACGTCCAATGATTGGCAACGAAAACCGAAAACACCACGGAGATATCTTAAAAGAAACAACAAAATTAATTGAAGAAGGAAAGCTAAAACCACTAATTGATCCTAGAAAATTCACTTTAGACAATGCAATGGAAGCTCACAAAGCTGTAAGCGACGGTTCTGCAATTGGAAAAATTGTTGTAGATATTATTTAAGTTTTTTTTGCCACGAATTACACGAATTTTCACGAATTATTTTTTTTAACTAGAGAAATAAAAATTCGTGGAAATTAGCGTAATTCGTGGCAAACTTTTTATTTAATTCCGCCAAAAGCGCCAAAACACATATTCTTATGTAAAATCTCTACGCTTTTGAAACCCACTTTTTTCATCAAATCCAATTGATAATTCATTGATCTTGGGGTATCTTCTTTGGCAATATAGTCAAATACATTTTGACGATATTCAGCTCCGCCAATTCCTTCTAAATATTCACCATATCGCTGCCAGGTATATTCATTTAATAATTCTGTATCCTGCGTAATTAAATCTGAAATCATAAAACAACCGCCCGGTTTTAATAATTTAAACAACTTTGTAAAAGTAGTTTCCCAATCTTCATCATCTCTTAAATGATGCAAAACTGCTCCGGCCAAAATAATATCAAAACTATTTTCTTCTAAATCTACTTCCCGAATATCACCTTGTTTAATTTCAACTTTTCCATTTGTTTCTGCTGAAACCCTTTCAAAAGCTTTATTCAACATTGGCATACTTAAATCGACCAAAGTGCAGTTTAAATTTGGCAATTTAGACAACATCATTAAAGTATAATTTCCGGCACCACAGCCAATATCTAAAACATGAGTTGCATTTGGAATAATTCGTTTTGAAGCTTCCGTAATTAATTCTAACGAAATCTTGGCATCAATTGTAGATAATTGTCCGGTTTCTAAATTCGAAAATCGTTCAACATCATTATCAAATCGTTCCTTAATCTCTGTAACAGTTGATTTTTTCATAGTCTTTGTTTTTTAATCTCTCGCAGATCTGGCAGATTAAGCGAATCTTTTTGCTATTATTGATTGGAATATTGTGATTAAGATGATTTATCTAAACTAATAATCTGCTCAATCTGCCAGATCTGCGAGAGACTTGTTTTTCTTTTTCAAAACTATCCTTTTCATAAATACTTTAAAAATACTATTTTTATCAATTAATAATACCTTTAAAGTATCATGGAATTGCGTCATCTAAAATATTTTTTGGCTGTAGCCGAAGAACTGAACTTTACCAAAGCTTCAGAGAAACTTTTTATTTCGCAGCCGCCATTAAGCCGTCAGATTATTGAATTGGAAGAAGAACTTCAGGCAAAGCTTTTCATTCGGAACAATAAAAAAGTAGCACTTACTGAAGCTGGAAAATATTTCGAAAAAGAAGTCAAAGCACTTTTTCAAAATTTGGAACATATCTCTTTAAAAACGAAAAAGATTGCCAAGAATGTTTCGGGCGAATTTAGGATTGCCTATATCAGTTCAATCTATTCGGCAGTTATTTCAGATTTAATCAAACATTTAAAAATACAATTTCCGTATGTAAATTTCAAGCTTTTTGAAATTTCTACAACCAAACAAATTGATGCTTTAGAACAAGGAAAAATCGAAATGGGAATTATACGTTCTCCCATAAAATCTCCCAAAATACAATCGCATTTATGGTTTCAGGATGGTTTTTCATTGGTTTATAATAAAAGCATCATTCAAATAAAATCGGAAAAAGAGATATTAAATTTAAAAGAGGAAACTTTCGTTTTCTTCAACAAAGATTATGCACCACATTATCATGAAGTTTTATTAGAACTTTGTGCTTTTTATGGCTTTACGCCGAAGATAATTCATGAAGCGAATAACATTAATTCAATCGTACAATTAGTCAAAAACGGATTAGGGATTTCGATTGTTCCTTCGAATATTGCCAAAAACAATCAAGATCCAGAAATAGGTTTTATCGAATTAAAAAAAGTCAATTTGCGCACAGATGTTTCGATTATTACATTAAAAGAAGATGAATCTGAGATTACAAAAGCTGCTGTCGATTTTTTATTGAAAAAAAGTGGTTCGCGCTAAGTTTTGTGTTAAAATTAATCTCGCAGAGTCGCAGAGACGCAAAGTTTTTTATTTAATATTTAATGGGTGTGCACAAAGTTTGTCATTTCGACGAAGGAGAAATCTTCGCGAGAAGCTCGGCAAAGATTGGCTTACGTTGCGGAGTTACTTGCGAAGATTTCTCCTTCGTCGAAATGACATAAAATGAGAAAAAAATCCTTTTAATCTTTTTAATCTGTGGCTAAAAAAAACTTTGCGCCTCTGCGTCTTTGCGAGATTAATCAAAACTAATTAGTGGAAATTTGTGCAATTCATGGCAAACAAAAATTCGTTACAATTTATCACACCAATCTCACACATAAAAACAGAACTTTTAAATACCTTAGCAAATTATAATTCTACAAAATAAAATCAATAAAAATGGCTGAACAATCTTCAATTCAGTGTCCAAACTGCGGAACTCCTATCGATGTCAATGATGTTTTAAAACATCAGTTGGAAGATAGCATACGCAAAGAATTTCAACAGAAAGCTACCATCCAAAATAAAGAATTAGAACTTAAAAACGAACAGTTCGAAAAAGCAAAAGCCGAATTTGAAGCAAAAAAGAAACAGGAAAACGAACTTTTTGCCGAGCGATTGGACAGAGAAAGAAAAATAGCCGAAAAAGAAATTTCTGAAAAACTTAAAATTAAACTCGAAGAAGAAAATAAAGACCGTTTGCTTTTAATGGAAAAAGAACTCTCTGAAAAGTCAGAAAAAATCAGGGAATTAAATAAAATGGAAGGCGAAATTGCAAAATTACAGCGTGAAAAACTGGAAATGAAAGAAGCAATTGAAGCCGAAGCGCAAAAGCAACTCAACGCTACTTTGGTTCTGGAACGCGATAAAATTCGCAAACAGGAAGAAGAGAAAAACGAGCTGAAAATCAAGGAATATCAAAAACAATCTGACGATCAAAAAAAGCTGATTGAAGAAATGAAACGCAAGCAGGAACAAGGTTCTATGCAATTGCAAGGCGAAGTAATGGAATTAGCGATTGAAGAATGGCTCGCAAATAATTTCCCGCTTGACAGCATTGATGAAATCAAAAAAGGCGCAAATGGTGCCGATTGTCTTCAAATTGTAAACACGCGCGAACTGCAAAATTGCGGTTCTATTTATTACGAAAGTAAAAGAACAAAAGCTTTTCAGCCTTCCTGGATCGAAAAGTTTAAAAATGATATCAGAACTAAAAGAGCCAATATTGGTGTTTTAGTAACCGAAGTTATGCCGGCCGGGATGGAACGTATGGGAATGCGCGACGGAATATGGATTTGTACTTATGAAGAATTTAAAGGTTTAAGTGCTGTTTTACGTCAGTCACTAATTCAGGTAAGTCAGGCTGTTCAGGCGCAGGAAAACAAAGGCGATAAAATGTCGATGTTGTATGATTTTTTAACCAGCAACGAATTCCGTTTGCAAATAGAAGGAATTGTAGAAGGTTTTACGCAAATGCAAGGTGATCTTGATGCCGAAAAAAGAGCTATGCAGAGAATCTGGAAACAGCGTGAAAAACAAATCGAAAAAGTAGTTCACAATACTTTAGGAATGTACGGATCGATTCGTGGTATTGCTGGAAATGCGGTTCAGACTGTACGAGCTTTAGAATTGGATTTTATTGAAGGTGATGATGAAGATCCTAAAGAATTATTGGAATAACAATGTGAGATGGCACGCAGATTTAACGGATTCGCTTACGCGAAAACGCGGATGTGCACGGATTTTTTTTATCTTTTTCTTTGCGGAATTACTAGTGCGATTTCTCGTTCCTCGAAAAGACAAAATAAAAAGGCTTCGAAATTAATCGAAGCCTTTTGTGAATTAACCTTTTTTAAAGGACATTGTAAGTCCAAATTGATTAGAAAGATAAAGTTTGTTATTTTCAATAGAATAACCAGAAGTCGTTCTTAATAACTGCATAAATTCACCTTCTTTTTTTGCATCACATTTTTTAGTTTCTGATGTAAGATTAGGGAATTTAAGTTTTCCGGCACCGTCTGATTCTAAACTTCCTTTAATACCGTTGCATCCTGTTGATCCAGAAAAACTTGATGAAGTTAATTCTAATTTTGGAGCACTTGAAAAGTCTTTATCCGTAATTACTTTTCCGTTTAAATTCTCTAAAATCCAGGTTTGCTGTAATTTCTTTTCGATTGAACTTTCGTTAGTCGCAGCTACAGAATTTGTAGTCTTACTTGATTTGCAGCTACAAGCTAATGATACAGCAACAAACAACATTAAAATCTTTTTCATGTAAAATAAATATTTATAAGTTTTATTTTACAAAAGTATTTCAGCTTTAAGTCGTTTTTATATTACTATAAGTTATTTTTAGACCATTATAAGACATTTTAAAAATCAAAATTATTAATCTACTTTCTTAAAAACCAAAAGTTTAGCCGAAGGATTTGACAAAGTCAACCTGTTATTTTCAATACTATATGTAGTCGTATTTTGAAGTGCTTTCGTAAACTCCCCTTCTTTATTCCCCGGCGCACAAGCCATTAAGGTCGAAATAACTTTGGAGAATCGGAGCAAATCCTTTTCATAAAAAATAGTTCCGCTAATCGCATTACAACCACCATAACCCATAAATTTATTTTCAGAAGAGTTGATTTCAATTCTTGGTAATTCTCTTTGAAAATCAGTAACAAAAACTTTAAAACCATTTAATTCTTCTAAAACCCAAATATCATGTAAGCGATAATCTGTATTATATTTTCCGCAGCCGCCAATTTTTTTAGTTTCTAATTCAGTATTATTTTTAATTTCTATCGAAACTTTATAAGGTGAAATGGCACCAGACATTGAATTCTGGCAATCTACCTGCTGAATTGTAATAGTCGCTGTCGAAGTTTCATTAGCAGCTTTATACATCTTAACATTAGCATCCATCGCTTTGATTGCTTCAACTGGCGGAAAAATAAGTTTTTCTTTTCCCGGAATTAATGAAGTAAATATAATCTCCTCATTTCCCATCTTTAAACCCCAAAACGGTTCATTTCCGGTTGCTGTAAAATAATATTTCATCTCATCTTCCTGAGAACCATATTCAGAAATAGTTTGTGTATTTGAAGTTTTGTCTGCTGTAGGTTTACAGCCAGTCATTACAGAAAGTAAGAACAAAAGTGAAAATATATTTTTCATAACGTTTTATTTGAAATAACATCATTTAACAAAATACGAGTAAAATTCTTATGAATTTACGACAATATTTTGAATTTCTTATTTAGAATCTTTTCAAATTTAAAATAATTATCCGTATTCCATTTCATTAAAAACCCGCACTACGTAAAAGATTACGATGAAATACGTATTATTCAAATGTTACATCTACTTAAAAAAATACACGTAATACGTATTTTTATAAGTATTAATACTTATATTTGCGTAGTAATACTTAATTAAAAAAATCATGATTAGAGTAATAGTAGTTGGAAACGGCATGGTTGGTTATAAATTTTGCGAAAAGTTCATTTCAAAATCAGGACAGGAAAAGTATCAAATTACCGTTTTTGGTGAAGAACCAAGACGCGCTTACGACCGTGTTCATTTAAGTGAATACTTTGGAGGAAAAACGGCCGATGATTTATCATTATCTACAACTGAATGGTACACCGAAAACAACATTATTCTCAATACATCAGAATTAATTACAGATATAAATCGTACCGAAAAAACAATACATACCCATTTAGAAAAAACACATACGTACGATTACTTAGTTTTAGCAACAGGTTCATCAGCTTTTGTTCCACCAATTGACGGAGTCGAAAAAGAAGGCGTGTTTGTATATAGAACCATCGAAGACTTAGATGCTATTATGGCTTACGCCAAAAAGATAAAACAAAAAGGCGCAACCGAAGCCGCTGTACTAGGAGGAGGATTATTAGGTCTTGAAGCTGCAAAAGCCGTTAGGGATTTAGGATTGAACCCGCATGTTGTCGAATTTGCTCCGCGTTTAATGCCAAGACAATTAGACAAAGGCGCAAGTGACATGCTTCAATCAAAAATTGAAGAATTAAATATTGGAATTCATCTTAACAAAGCAACACAATATATAGATGGAAAAGAAAGTATAACGGGAATGATGTTTGCTGACGACGAATTGTTAAAAGTAGACATGTTGGTTATATCTGCCGGAATTAAACCTCGCGACGAATTAGCTCGAGTTTCAGGACTTGAAGTGGGTTTACGAGGCGGAATCGTGGTAAACAATCAAATGCAGACATCAGATCCTTCTATTTATGCAATTGGCGAAGCGGCGCTTTACAATCAAAACATTTACGGGCTTGTTGCTCCGGGTTACGAAATGGCCGATGTCGCTGCAGAGCAAATCTTAAATGGTTCTAAAACCATGAGAGAAACCATCGATATGTCGACACAATTAAAATTAATTGGTGTTGAAGTGGCAAGTTTTGGTGATCCTTTTGTTGAAAATGAAAACGTAACCGCCATTATTTATGAGAATAAATTAAGCGGTGTTTATAAAAGAATCAATGTTACCAAAGATTCTAAAACACTTTTAGGCGGAATTTTGGTTGGAGATTCGAGCGATTATAATTCACTTTTCCAGATTTACAGTAACGCAATGGCATTACCTAAAAATCCGGAAGATTTGATTTTAGGTTCTCGTGACGGATCGGAAGGTTCAAGTTTAGGAAGCGTAATGGATTTACCGGATACAGCCGTAATTTGCTCTTGCGAAAATGTTACAAAAGGCGCTATCTGCTGTAAAATTTTAGATGAAAGCTGCGCTAGTTTTTCAGATGTTGTGAAAGCAACTAAAGCTACTTCTGGCTGCGGCGGCTGTAAACCAATGGTTTCAGATTTGGTAAAAGCCACTCAAAAATCACTTGGAAAAGAAGTTAAAGAAGTAATCTGTGAGCATTTCAATTATAACCGTCAGGAATTATTCGATTTGGTAAAAATCAATAAATATGAGAATTTTTATGATGTTTTAGATCATCACGGAAAAGGCGACGGCTGCGAGGTTTGTAAACCAGTTGTAGCTTCTATTTTCTCCAGTATTTATAATGATACGGCAAACAAACACGTTACGACTCAAGATACAAATGATAGATTTTTAGCTAATATTCAACGAAACGGAACTTATTCTGTAGTTCCCAGAGTTGCCGGAGGTGAAATTACTGCCGAGAAATTAATCATTATTGGTGAAGTAGCCAAACAATTCGATTTATACACCAAAATTACCGGAGCGCAAAGAGTCGATTTATTTGGAGCGCATTTGAGTGATTTACCAAAAATATGGAAAATCTTAATCGACAATGGTTTTGAAAGCGGTCATGCTTACGGAAAATCGCTTCGTGCCGTAAAAAGCTGCGTTGGAAATGCCTGGTGTCGTTACGGAATGGACGACAGCGCCGGATTTGCTATTGAACTAGAAAACAGATATAAAGGAATCCGTTCTCCGCATAAATTAAAAGGCGGTGTTTCGGCCTGCATTCGTGAGTGTGCGGAAGCAAGAGGAAAAGATTTCGGATTAATTGCCGTTGAAGGCGGATGGAATTTATACATCGCCGGAAATGGTGGAGCAAATCCAAAACATGCCGTTTTATTAGCAGAGAAAATTGATAAAGAAACAGTTATCAAATACATGGACAGATTCTTAATGTATTATATCCGTACCGCTGGTCCGCTGATTAGAACTTCAACCTGGTTAGAAAAATTAGACGGAGGTTTAGAATATTTAAAACAAGTTATAATCGAAGACAGCTTAGGAATCTGCGAAACACTGGAAGCCGAAATGCAGACTTTGGTAAACACTTTTGAATGCGAATGGAAACAAGTTCTGGAAAAACCAAGATTATTAAAACGCTTTAATCATTTCGTAAACTCAGACGAGAAAGACGAAAATGCTGTTTTTGTTCCGTTAAGAGATCAAAAAGCGCCAAAAGCTTGGACTTAAAAAATATCTTGCCACAAAGGCACAAAGTCACGAAGTCAAGTTATAAAAACTTAAAAAAAAACTTAGCGCCTTTACGCCTTTGTGGCAAAACATCATAAAGCTCCAAAAAACAAAAAATATCAATAACGTTTGCTGTCCTTCTTACCCTCTTTTTTACTGCGCCATCAAAAACTCTCTTGATTGTAAAAAGAGGGCTAAGAAACAGGAAATCAAAACTCAATCAAAATGGAAGAAATCTTAAATCAATACGAAACAGTTCATGCGAGCGATGCAACAATTTGGTTTAAAGCGGGCAAAGTTGAAGATTTCCCTACTAATCGCGGCGGCTGCATTAAATACAAAAACAAGCAGATTGCTATTTTCAATTTCACACGCCGTAATGAATGGTACGCCTGCCAAAACGCCTGTCCTCACAAAATGGAAATGGTACTTTCAAGAGGAATGACAGGATCTACAGATGATATTCCAAAAATTGCCTGCCCAATGCATAAAAAAACATTCTCACTAGTAGATGGTTCTAACTTAAATGGAGACGATTTTAAAATTGCAACCTATCCGATTAAAGTAGTTGAAAACGAAGTTTTTGTTGGATTTGTAGATTAATTTTAAAACCACAGATTTCACAGATTAAAAGGATTAAAAGGATTAAAAGGATTAAAATTGTCTGCCACGAATTTCACGAATTAGCACGAATTAAATTAGTGGAATTCGTGAAATTCGTGGCAAAAAAACTTAACACCAGATTAAATCCAAAAAATCCTTTAATCTGTGGCAAAAAAACAAAAACAATAATTCGTGCTAATTCGTGAAATTCGTGGCGAAAAAAAACTTAATTCCGTATCTTTGAAATCTATTATCAAACCAAAAAATGACTACACCTTTTCAAAAAGCAAGCGAATGGATTGATGCTGAAAACGCACAGGATCCAAACCTCGAAACCGACCAAAACAAAGAATATCCAAAAGAATTATTGTATTCAAACAGGATGTACGAAAGACTGATGCAGTTTGAACCCAATGCTTCTGAAGAAATTCAGATTGCGTCAAAAGCACAGCACATCTGCCGATGGAAAGTTGCTCGTGAATCATATCCAATGGATCGTGTGGGTTATTTGAAATGGAGAGAAGAATTGAAGAAATTCCACGCAAGAAATACAGCCGAAATTCTTGAAAAAGCAGGTTACGATCAGACTTTTATCGATCGCGTTTCTTTTTTAATAGAGAAAAAATTACTTAAAAAAGATTACGAAACACAACTATTAGAAGATGTAATTTGTCTCGTGTTTTTAGAATATTATTTAGACCCTTTCGTTCATAAACACGACGAAGAAAAACTAAAAAATATCATCAAAAAAACCTGGGATAAAATGTCAGACAAAGGACATCAGGAAGCCTTAAAAATCAATTATTCTGAAGAAAATTTAAATCTTATAAAAGCATCTTTAGGATTGTAAACTGACTTTATGAAGAAAAGCAATCAGGAAGAAGATAAAATCACATTCAAAAATTTACGCCGCCTGTATTTTTTTGCACTTCTTACTATTGCCTTAACTATAATTATCAGTCAGTTTTTGGTTCAATACAATCTGAATCAGCAGTTAAGTGATTCTAAAATCATCAACTTTTCCGGAAAACAAAGAATGCTGAGTCAGAAAATCGTAAAAGAAGTTCTTATTCTGCATTATGTTTCTGATACCGCTTCTGCTAAACAAATTTCTCATTTAGATGAAGTTTTAGCTCTTTGGAAAAAAAACCAAAATGCGCTTGAAAACGGCAGTGACAGTTTGGCTTTTCCAAAAGAAAAATCAGAAACACTTTCTAAATTATATCTCGAAATCAATCCCATTTTCAATAAAATTGCGAAAACAACCGATTCTTTTTTATTGAATTTAAAGCAGAAAAAACAATCCGCTGAAAATCAAAAATTGGTAACTATTATTTTAGAAAACGAAGGTGTTTTCCTTTCTAAAATGAATCAAATTGTAACACAATACGATCTTGAAGCACACGAAAAAGTAACTGAACAACGCCGAATAGAATTTTGGATTTTTGGCTTTACGCTTTTAGTGCTGCTTTTAGAATTTTTCTTCATTTTCAAACCTACAAACAAGAAAATCGAAAGATTAATTACAAGACTTTTATCTTCTGAAAAGAAGGCTTTGAAACTGGCTTACGACACTGAAATTATCAGCGAAATCAAAGAAAATTCAGTAAAAGAATTAAAATCGCTCAACTACGCAATGGAGAATACTTTACTCTATTGCCGAATTGCACCCGATGGTTCGATCATACATATTGGAGAAAAATTTGCCAAACTTTTAAACTACACTAAATTTTCATCCAACAAAAAATTCTCTGAAGTTTTAACGATTGACGAAAAAGAACAAATCAATATTGACCGACTTATTTTTGAAAAACAAAGAAGCGGCTGGCAGGGCGAAATCAAAATTTTAAACAAAGAAAATCAAACCATTTGGCTGGATTTATCAATGGTTCCCGTAACCATTAAAAAAGACGAACTGGAACTTTTGATTGTTTGTTTCAACATTACCGAACGCAAAAAAGCACAGCGTGAAGTCGAACGTTTAAATCTTGAAAACACAACCGAAAAAATCAATCAGCAAAAGATTATTTCTAGCAAAATTGTTGAAAATCAGGAAAACGAACAAAACCGAATCGCCAAAGAAATTCACGACGGAATCGGCCAAATGCTTACCGGATTAAAGTTTAGTCTGGAAAGCATCAATTTAGATGACCGAGAAAAATCGGAACAAAAAATTGAATATTTAAAAAAACTTTCACTTGACATTATAAAAGGTGTCCGCACCGCAACTTTCAATTTAATGCCACCGGAATTAAGCGACCACGGAATCGTTTCTTCACTGGCAAAACTAACCCAGGAACTTTCAAAACTTACCGGAAAAGAGATCCTGTTTTATAATAAAACCGATTTCGACCAACGTTTAGATTCCCTAATCGAAATCAATATTTACCGACTTACACAAGAAGCCATAAACAACGCCATAAAATACGCCGAATCCTCACATATTATCGTTCAGCTTTCACACAGCGAGACACTTTTAAGCGTAATTATCGATGATAACGGCAAAGGTTTCGACATCAATTCAGTCGACAAAAAACGAAACAGCGAATCGGGAATGGGACTTTTATTTATGAAAGAAAGAATTCAATACATCAACGGCCGCGTTTTCATCAACTCAATTCCGGGAGAAGGAACGAGAATTACTTTTAATATCCCGATACTTAAATAAGATAATGTGGTAATTGATAATTAGATAATTTACGTAAACATCTAATTTTCCATTTGTCAGGCTGAGCGAAGTCGAAGCCCACGCAAAGTAAATCGCAATTAAAAAAATAAAATAAATCAATTGCCTCCTGCTTTAGCTGGAGGTAAACAAACAAGTATTAAAAAGGCTTTAGCCAAACTTACACATTTGGCTAAAGCCCTTTGTTTTATCTACAAAATCTCCAGCTAAAGCTGGAGACAATTAAAATCAAACTTTGTCAAAGTTCAAAACTTTGACAAAGTTGACCACAATCTTTTAAGGCTGAGCGAAGTCGAAGCCCGCACAATCTTAATCGACAATCTTTGCAGAGCTGCTTACGTGGGCTTCGACTTCGCTCAGCCTGAAAATACTAAGTGCAGAATTGGAATTTATCCTCAATAATTTCTAATGATTTTTTAATATTGGAGTTTGGAATTTGAAAAAATTGGAATTTTAAATAAAAAAAGTACGTATATTAGCGTCTTCTTTATAGATGAATATACGTAAAAATCCAGAATCTAAATTAAGTAAATTATGAGTAATATCATTCGTGTAGTGCTGGCAGATGATCATGTTTTTGTTAGAGACGGAATCAAATCTCTTTTAGAAAACGAAGCAAACATTGAGGTTGTGGGCGAAGCAATTGATGGAGCCGACGCTCTTGACGTGGTAGCGCAAAGCAAACCCGATTTACTTATAGCCGATATTCGTATGCCAAACTTAACCGGTATCGAACTAGTAGAAAAACTTAGAAGCGAAAATAATAACATAAAAATTATTATGCTTTCGATGCACGAATCGGAAGAATACGTATTGAAATCCATAAAAGCCGGAGCCGATGGTTATTTATTGAAAGGTTCAAGCAAAGAAGAATTTTTAAAAGCACTTCATACCGTTTCTGCCGGAGGAAAATATTTCAGCGGAGACATTTCATCTATCTTAATTGGACAATTGACAAATCCATCTAATTCATTAGAACCTAAGCAAAACTTAAGCGACGAAATGATGATTACCAAAAGAGAAAAAGAAATTCTGACTCTTTTACTATCCGGAAAAGGAAACAAGGAAATCGCAGAAGCTCTTGACATCAGCAAACGAACTGCCGAAGTACACCGTTTTAACCTGATGAAAAAACTGAAAGTAAAAAACTTAATGGAACTTTCTAATAAAGCAACTGAGTATTCTTTGATTTAAAAAAAAATACGTATAAATACGTAATTATTTTTCAAAAACTGCGTTTTAGCATGTTTTAACTAAGTTATAGTACTTATTTTTACAAAAAATATAAGTGCTATGAAAACTACAAACTCATTATCTCAATCACACAAAATTTTATTTTTGAACACATTGGCTTTTACCGTGTGTTTTGCCTGCTGGACATTAAACGGGGTTTTAGTAACCTTTTTAGTCGATAACGGAATTTTCCACTGGAGCGTTGTTCAGGTGGGATGGCTTTTAGGTATTCCAATTCTAACAGGTTCCATTATGCGTCTGCCAATTGGAATCCTGACAGACAAATTTGGTGGAAAATATGTTTTTTCACTTTTACTGCTTCTCAGCTCGATTCCATTGTTTCTTCTTCCCTACGCCGATAGCTTTTTTATGTTTGCTTTACTTAGTTTCTTCTTCGGAATGGTTGGAACTAGTTTTGCCGTCGGAATTGGTTATACCTCTATTTGGTATCCAAAAGAATGGCAGGGACGCGCATTGGGAATTTTCGGAATGGGAAATGCCGGCGCAGCCATAACAACCTTTTTAGCTCCTTCCCTATTAAATCATTTTTCGATTGAAGATCCACAAAACGGCTGGAAAATACTTCCTGTCATTTATGCCATTTCTTTAGTAGTAATTGGGATTGCTTTTTTGATTTTCACTCAAAATAAAAAACCGGAAAACAATACTAAAACGGTTTCTCAAATGCTGGTTCCTTTAAAATCTGCCAGGGTTTGGCGTTTTGGAGCGTATTACTTTTTAGTTTTTGGTTGTTTTGTAGCTTATTCACAATGGCTTTTACCAAATTTCATGAACGTTTATCAAACCAGCTTAGTTATGGGCGGTTTATTTGCTACCATGTTCAGTCTTCCTTCTGGAGTAATCAGAGCATTTGGAGGTTACTTATCAGATAAATTTGGTGCCAGAAAAGTTATGTATTGGGTTTTAGGGTCTTCAGTAATTTTGAGTGCTTTATTAGCCATTCCAAAAATGAAAATTACAACTACTGGCCCAGGTGTTTTAGCAACCAAAAAAGGAACTATAACTGCTGTTACCAATGACAAAATTAAGATTGGTGAAACAGATTTCCCTGTCGCACAGAAAAAAGAAAACAATGCCGAAAATGCCATTTTTCCAACTTCAACTTCATGGCAGCAAGTTGTAGTTGCAGAAAACCAGGCTGTTAAGAAAAAAGAGCTTTTAGCAAAAGGAATCACAGTTATTAAGTTTGATGCCAATATGTGGGTTTTCTTAGTTTTAGTAATTCTAATTGGGATTTCATGGGGAATTGGAAAAGCAGCTGTTTACAAACATATTCCCGAATATTTCCCAAATGAAGTGGGTGTTGTGGGCGGAATGGTTGGAATGATTGGTGGTTTGGGAGGTTTCTTTGGCCCTATTATTTTTGGATATTTATTAACTGCAACCGGAATCTGGTCAAGTTCATGGATTTTTATTCTGCTTTTTTCAACCGGATGTTTAGTCTGGATGCATTATGCCATTACCAAAAGTGTGAGCAAAAAACAACATAAAACAGTAAAAACAATTGAAAAACAGCAACTTGTACCTGTAACCAATTAAATTTTAAAATAATGACTTTTATCATTAATAAGGGCTTATTTTTCTTATAAATTTACGCCATCAAAAAATTACAAGTTTTATGAAAAAAATAAAATTAATTGCTCTATTCCTTTTTGGTACTGGCGCAGCGATGCAAGCACAAGAATTAGATGTAAATTTACAAATAAGGCCTCGTTTTGAATACCGAAACGGATATAAACAACTTCTGCAAGAAGGTCAGGAAGGAACTTCACAAATTTCACAGCGTTCTCGTTTGAATTTCAATTATAAACAAGAAGATTTAATTGTAAAATTAACGCTGCAAAATACCAGAACCTGGGGTGACGTTGCACCAACAGCTCCAGCAGATAAAAACGGAGTTGCCGTTTTCGAAGCCTGGGCACAATATAATTTCACTGAAAAATGGAGTGCCAGAATGGGACGTCAAGTACTTTCATACGATAATCAGCGTATTTTAGGAGAACAAGACTGGGGACAGCAGGCACAAAGCCATGATGCACTTACAGTTTCATTTCATACTGAAAAACAAAAATTAGATTTCGGGGGAGCTTATAACTCTACTGCCGAAAATGTTCTTCAGACTCCTTATACTGTTGCCAGTTATAAAGCTTTGCAATATGCATGGTATCATAATCAATTTAATGAAGCTTTTGGTTTGAGTTTCTTATTATTGAATACAGGTTACGAGTATGCTCCTGAGCCTGCTCCTTCTACCAAACTATTAGTAGATTACAAACAGACTTTTGGACCTTATATAGCTTATAAAAAAGGTAAAATCGATACTAATTTTTGGGCATACGGTCAAACCGGAAAAAGCACAGACCAACAAGTAAGTGCCTGGAATGCTGCAGCAAATTTTAATTACAGCATAACAGATTCTTTTAAAGCTGGTTTAGGTTACGAATTTTTATCAGGAAAAGATACAAATGACGGAAGTACTGTTATTAAATCTTTCAATCCTATTTTTGGAACCAACCACGGTTTTAATGGTTATATGGATTATTTTTATGTTGGAAATCACTTAAATAATGTTGGTTTACAAGATGCATTTGTCAAATTGAATTACAATGTAAACAAATGGCAGTTTGCTTTGATTCCGCATGTATTTTTATCTGCTGCTGATGTAGTGACGCCAGTTGAAAAATTAGATTCTTATTTAGGAACTGAAATCGACGCAACTTTTGGCTATAACTTCAAAAAAGACATTACAGTTTCAGGAGGTTACTCTCAAATGTTTGGTTCTAAAACTTTAGAAATTATTAAAAATGGAGATGCCGGTCATACCAACAATTGGGCGTGGTTAATGATTTCTGTAAATCCAAGAATTTTTAGCTGGAAAAAATAATTTTTCTTCAAAATTCACTCAAATATTTTACCCTTTTCCTATTTCGGAAAAGGGTATTTTTTTTATTTACAAAAAAGTTACGATATCTCGCTTAATTAATTATATTTGAATCGATTACGAACCCCAAATTCTATCCCCCAAATGAAACAATTTTTAAAACTATCAATGTTAACCTTCATTGTTACGCAACCTGGTATTGGCCAAAAATACAATGATGCTTTAATTTCAAAAAACTCTGAAATTAATTTCGCAAAAACACAAAAAAGAGGCATTAAAAAAGACAACATTATTTATTATGTTGAAAATGATCTGCAAACCATATCAGCCTACAAAAGAAGCAAATTAAAATGGCAGACTAATGTAATTTCTGTTTGCGGAAAACCAAAAAAAGGAGAACCTGAAATTAGATATGTAGGATATAATTCAAATAAGCTGCTTATCGTTATCGGAAAACATAATTTTGCTGAAATTGACATTAATAGTGGTGAAACAAAATTTGTTGGTTAAGATTAAAAAACAAAGCGATCTTTAATAGAATTTTCTAAAATATACATTTTAAATTACCCTTTTTCAGTTTTGGAAAAGGGTATTTTATTTTGAATGTTTTGGAATATTCTTTAATATATTTGATTGAAATTATTTTCATCATTTAAACTGATATATTGAAAAGAACAACAAAAATAATAACAATAAACTCAATTAATCAAATTCCTTCATTAGAAGAAATTAGAAAAATACCCAGAACCAAAGCCCTAAAAATTATTTTTGAAAATTCAGTCCAAAATCAACGAGAATCTATTGGTCAAAATTTTAAAAAGCAATTACAAGGATTTCAGGTTGGAATTCATCTTTTAAATCCAGAAATTAATATTGCTAAACTAATTACAGATCAAGAAATTGAAGAACACCAACTCTTTTTTGAGAATTGTGCTAAGGATTATAGAGAATTAGGTGAAAAGTTAATCTTCAAACTTGCCGAACAGCTTAAAATTACAATCAATTTAGATTGTCCTTGGATAACATTTAATCAGTTTTTGAGAAACAACAAACAAGCTGGAAAATTTGAAGAATGGAGATACTTTTTTCATGGTTTTCATTGCGGTTTTGAAAACAAAAAAACGGGTCAAATGATTGAAGTTCCACTTGTTTTCGGTCTTGAATTTGGAGATTTAGATCCATACTTTTTTACTAATTTTATAAAATCAACACCTCATTATAAACCTTTGCCTGTGAAGATTTATGAGGATTATGCAGATGGAGTTAGAATAAATGAAAAGATGCTTTCTCTTGGTAAATTTGAACATATCAATTCAAATTTTAAAAATCACACAGGAATTGTAGTTACAGATCGAGAAAAAATAGAAATCAAAGAATATATCCCTGAAGAACAAACTACAAAAAGAAAATTTAGTTTTTGGAAGTTTATAGGACTCAAATTTTAAATTCTTTTCAAATGAAACTCATAGCCTGGAATTGCAACATGGCATTCAGAAAAAAAGCAGAATTCATTCTAGCCCACAATCCTGATATTGCTGTAATTTCTGAGTGTGAAAATCCTGAAAAATTAAAGTTTCCAAACGGAATACAAACACCAAACGATATTCTTTGGTACGGAACAAATCCGCATAAAGGACTTGGCGTTTTCTCTTATAGCGATTATCGATTTCAACTTTTGAATTGCCATAATCCAAACTTTAAAAATATTTTACCAATAGCCGTAACTGGCGGAAAATTAGATTTTATCTTATTTGCAATTTGGGCAAATAATCCTGAAGATAAAGACGGACAATATGTAACCCAGGTATGGAAAGCAATTAATTATTATGAAGATCTAATTAAAGAAACCAAAACTATTTTAATTGGAGATTTCAACAGTAATACGATTTGGGATAAACCGCGAAGAGAAGGAAATCATACAACGGTTGTAAATAAATTAAGCGACAAGAATATTTTTAGCACTTATCATAAATATTTTCATCAAATTCAGGGTAAAGAAGAACATCCAACTTTATATCTTTATAGACACCAAAACAAACCGTATCATCTGGATTATTGCTTTGCTTCAAATGATTTTATTGAAGCCCTGGAAAGTGTCGAAATAGGAACTTATCAAGATTGGACAGCGCTCAGCGACCACAAACCTTTAATAATTAAATTCAATATATAAACCATGAACAACTGGACTCAGCGATGGGACGACCGTTACAGCAGCGAAAAATTTGCGTACGGCGAAGACCCCAACAATTATTTAAAAGAACAATTAGAAAGACTAAATCCTGGCGATATTCTTTTTCCTGCTGAAGGCGAAGGACGAAATGCCATTTTTGCAGCAAAATTAGGCTGGAACGTTTCCGCTTTTGATATTAGTGAAGAAGGAAAAAACAAGGCTTTAAAACTTGCCGAAAACAACAATGTTTCAATTGATTATCAGGTTGGCGAATTAGAAACGTTGGATTTTCACGAAGATCAATTTGATGCGATTGCTTTAATTTACGCTCATTTTCCGGCAGAAATTAAATCCGCAATTCACAAACAGCTGGATAAACTATTACGCAAAAATGGGGTTATTATTTTTGAAGCTTTCAGCAAAAAGCATTTAGAATATCTAGCCGTAAACGAAAAAGTAGGCGGTCCAAAAGATATCGAATCTCTATTTTCTATCGAAGAAATCAAAAGTGATTTTCCGAATTATGAAATCATCGAATTAGAAGAAAAAGAAATTGAACTTAACGAAGGTTTATTCCATAACGGAAAAGGTTCTGTAATTCGTTTTATTGGCAGAAAAAAATAAATTATACTCGACGTGGAGACGCATTGCGGTGCGTCTCTACAAAAAAACCTCTCTTTTTTATGCTCAAAAAATCATTAAAAATACTTTTAGGATTTACAATCTTTTTAATGATCTCAATTATCTATTTACTGAGCGACTTCAATCCTATTTATAAAAATGAAGAGTTTTTATTTATAACCAAAGAATTAAAAAATGCTTAAAAAGAAGATTTCCAAGCTTTTATTTTTACATACAATAAAATTTATAAAAAAATAAAAGAACCAAGTTGTCCTTGTCAAAATGCTGCAAATAATATTCGAACTGATATTAGAAATACATCTTTATTAAAAAGAGCTCTTTATTTGCTAAAAATAAAAAAAGAATTTAGTCATGACGAATGTCTTAAATTCGTTTTAGTACACTACGATTTTGGATTTGATAACATTGGAATAAAAGATGCTTCAAAATTTTACTTCAAAAAAGATTTAGAAAAACTGAATGAAAAACAAATAATAACTTTAGTTGTAATATTTCGAAATTCAGGACTATATAATCCTATCCAAAACAAAAAGAAACTTGATGCTAAAGTTTTATTATTTGAAAAAATCCTGCATAACAAATAAGTACTAATACGTAAATAAATTAGAAATATTTATGCTCCATAATTTCAGATCTCAATTCTGAAACTTCCAAAATCCCAATTCGTTTTCCAACTGTTTTTATCAACTCTTCTTTTTTCAAACTCGAAATAACGCGTATCGCTTGTTCTTCTGTAGTTCCTGCAAAATCGGCAATTTCTTTTCGGGAAAGATCAATATCGATCAAACCATTGATTTGTCCAAACTTACGATGAATATAAAGCAATAAATCAATCACGCGTTCGCGAACATTCATGTGCGCAATTTTACGAATATTGTTCTCGCTTTTGTTTAATTCTTCCGCATAAAACAACATTAAAGCATATGTAAATTCAGGAACTTGTTTTAAAATATCAAGCATAGTTTCATTACTGAAATTACATAAAACGGTATCTTCCAGCGCATAAGCACCAATTAAGTATTTTTTACCCGTTCCAAATCCGCGAAAGCCTATTGTGTCTCCGTTTTTTGTGAGACGTACGATTTGTTCTCGTCCGTTTATTCCGGTTTTTACTGTTTTTGCTTTTCCCTTACAAATAAAGTAAAGTCCTTGCAACGGCGCGCCTTCGGTAATAAATTGATCCGATTTTTTGCAGACAATATTCTGCTTTTTAGAAACAAACTGGCTCATTTGCTCTAAATGCAGGTGTTTCTTGATAAAACAATTTTCATTGGTACAAGAATAACAAGCGGTTTGTTCTTCTTTCATGAGTCCAAATTTTTATCGGATTAAAAACTAATTTGTTGTTACTCATTTGATTTGATCAAAAATAGAAAAATAAATTTAAAAAATACGTATTTATACGTAAAAATACTTATTTTTGTGTAAGTGATTTATCTAAATCCCTGCAGATTCAAGAAATAGTATCTAAAAAAGAACTGTAATGCAAAATACCAAAATCAAAACTACCTGTTCGTATTGTGGCGTTGGCTGCGGCATAATCGTAACCAACGATGCCAAAAACGGCGTAATGGTAGAAGGCGACAAAGATCATCCGGTTAATAAAGGAATGTTATGTTCTAAAGGAATGAATCTGCATTACGTAGTCAACGATACTTCAGACAGAATTTTATATCCCGAAATGCGCGGCAGTAAATCCTACCCGCTGGAACGTGTAAGTTGGGATACGGCGCTTGATCGCGCTGCCGCTGTTTTTTCTTCTATCATAAAAAAACACGGACCAGACAGCGTTGGGTTTTATATTTCGGGACAATGTTTGACAGAAGAATATTATCTCGTAAACAAACTCGTGAAAGGTTTTTTGAAAACCAATAATATCGATACCAATTCCCGACTTTGCATGAGTTCTGCCGTTGTAGGTTATAAAAAGACTTTTGGAGAAGATTCTGTTCCAATTTCTTATGATGACATAGAACTCGCCGATACACTTTTAATTACCGGCGCAAATCCCGCTTGGTGTCATCCTATTTTATTCAGAAGAATTGAAAAACACAAAGAGAAAAATCCGAAAACAAAAATAATCGTGATCGATCCGAGGCGAACAGATACCGCCGCTTTTGCCGATATCCATTTACAGATTATTCCCGGTTCAGACATTATTTTATATCATGCTATTGCGAAACGCATTATCGAAAAAGGTTATGTAGATCATGATTTCGTTAAAAATCACGCAGAAAATTTCAAACAATATAAAGATTTAGTTTTAGGAACTTCTTTAGAAAAAGCTTCCAAACTTTGCGGAATTCCGGTAAACGACATTAAACTCGCCGCAGACACAATCGGAAAAGCAAAAGGTTTCCTTTCGTTTTGGGCAATGGGTTTAAACCAAAGTGCTGTTGGCGTTGACAAAAACACCGCTTTACTTAATTTATCTTTATTAACAGGACAAGTTGGAAAACCGGGTTCAGGACCTTTTTCTTTAACGGGGCAGCCTAATGCCATGGGCGGACGCGAAGTTGGAGGAATGGCAACACTTTTGGCCGCACATAAAGATATCGCAAATCCAGAACATCGGAAGGAAGTTGCAGATTTTTGGGGCGTTGACGAACTTTCAGATAAACCGGGATTGACAGCAACAGAAATGTTCGACGCTTTAGAATCTGGAAAAATGAAAGCCGTTTGGATTATTTGTACCAATCCGCTAGTGAGTTTACCAGATTCCAGAAGAATTGAAAAAGCGCTTCAAAATGCTAAATTCGTTGTCGTTCAGGATATTTCACATAATGCCGATACCGCAAAATTTGCCGATTTACTTCTACCTGCCGCCGGGTGGTTAGAAAAAGAAGGAACGATGACCAACTCAGAGCGTCGTATTTCTTATCTTTCAAAAGGAATAAATGCGCCCGGAGAAGCACTTCCGGATATTGAAATTCTAATTCGTTTTGCTAAAAAAATGAATTTTCACGGATTCAATTTTAATAGTGCCGAAGAAATCTACAAAGAACATTGTGCGCTTACCAAAGGCACAAACATCGATATTTCATTTTTAAATTATCATCGATTAAAAACCGAAGGCACTTTTCAATGGCCCGTTCCAGATTACGGACATCCGGGAACTCCCCGACTATTTACTGATAAAAAATTCTATACGCCGTCACAAAAAGCAATTTTCAACCTTCCGGTTTCAATAGAAAATACATCGGTACAGCCAAATGCAGAATTTCCGTTTATTTTAACAACAGGAAGAATTCGCGATCAATGGCATACCATGACAAAAACCGGAAAAGTATCAAGATTGTTGACTCATATTCCGAGTCCGGTTTTAGAAATAAACCCAATTGATGCTTTTAAAAATGAAATTAAAAATGGTGATATCGTTACCGTTACAAGTAAAAATGGCGAAGTTCGTGTAAAAGCAAAAGTAACCGATTCGATCAAAGAAAAAGTAGTTTTCCTGCCCATGCATTGGGGAAAACAACTCGAAAATGATTTAAACCGAACCAACAATTTAACCAATACCGTTGTCGATCCGGTTTCAAAAGAACCCGATTTTAAATTCACTACCGTTTCAATTACAAAATATGTAAAACCATTTCAAAAAATTGCAATTGTAGGCGCTGGAGCGGCTTCTTTCAGGTTTATTCAAAACTACCGTGAATTCAATACAACCGATGAAATTATTGTTTTTTCGAATGAAATAAATCCATTTTACAATCGTGTTTTACTTCCGGAATATATGACGGGAGAATTCACTTGGGAACAGCTTTTAAAAGTAAAAGACGGCGAAGCTTTAAACAAGCTCAACATTACCATGAAAGCCGGAGTTGCGATTGATAAAATAGACACAGCCAATAAAATTATAAAAGACAGTTTAGGCGAAACTCATACTTTCGATTCTTTAATTCTGGCAACGGGAAGCCGTCCGTTTATTCCGGAAAACGCACAGCTTCATCTTCCGGGTCGATTTACCGTAAGACGCAAAGAAGATGCAGATCGTTTAAAAAAACATCTTGACAGCACTAATCTTCCGCCCGAAGAACAGCATGTTGTGATTATTGGCGGTGGATTATTAGGATTAGAATTGGCCGCCGCTTTAAAACATAAAAAAGTAAAAACAACCATAATTCAAAGAGCTTCTCGTTTAATGGAACGTCAGCTCGATTTAATTTCTAGTAAATTATTGGCAGAAGAAGTTCAGCTTCGTGATATTCAGATTTATTTTGATAATGAAGTCAGCACCGTTTTTGAAACCGATAATCCAAACGAAATTGAAATCGCACTGAAAAGCGGCAGGATCATTACCGCAAATGCCATCGTTTATACCATCGGAACTATTCCAAATATAGAAATTGCAAGAGAGAGCGGTCTTTCCTGCGGACGCGGCGTGAAAGTAAATCAGTATTTACAAACTTCAAATCCTGATGTTTTTGCGATTGGAGAAATCGCCGAATTCAATAATAAATTATTTGGAATCACTTCTGCTGCCGAAGAACAGGCCGATATTCTGGCTAACTTTTTAGCCGGCGATATCAGCAGTTATTATAAAGGTTCGGTTTTAATGAATATTTTAAAACTCGAAGATTTAAATCTTTGCAGTATTGGTGATATTGAAATTCCGGAAAACGACGATTCATTCGAAGAAATTGTTTTTGCCGATTTAAAAAAACGTTATTATAAAAAATGTATCGTAAAAGACGATTTGCTTGTGGGCGCGATTTTAATGGGCGATAAAAACGAATTTGCCGAATTCAAAACGATGATCGAAAGCAAAATCGAATTATCAGACAAACGAAATTTATTATTAAGAGGAAGCTCAAGCGCAAAACCTGTTTTAGGAAAATTAGTTTGTTCCTGCAGTCAGGTTGGAGCCGGAAATATCGAAGAAACAATAAAAAGCGGTGTAAACAATTTCACCGATTTATGCAAAAACACAGGCGCCGGTTTAGGCTGCGGAAGTTGTAAAACAGAAGTAAAAGAGATATTGGCAAAGTGTAAAGTTTAGTTGATTTTGTTAGATTGTGCAGATCTAACCGCAAAGTTCGCAAAGGTTTTTTGTAAAGTTTCGCAAAGATTTATATTCTCTGCTTAAGATTATTTTCTAAAGAAAAAAGTTCACAAAGCTATGCGCTAAATCTTTACTTAATGCTTTGTGAACTTTGGCAACTTACTAAAGATAAAGTAAAAAAGCTTTGCGAAACTTTACAAAAAACCTTTGTGAACTTTGCGGTAAAATTTATCCCCAAAGTAAAGCAACCTGAAACCTGAAACAAAGAAAACCTGAAACAAAAAACAAATGGAGTTAACAAGATTAATAGTAAAAGGAGGCGTTATTTCGCCAGGAGAGTTGAGAGAAGTCGTTAATATGGCTGCAGATCAAGGACTCGATTCTATTTCATTTGGGTCGAGACAAGACATTATTTTTCCTAAAGGCTTTAAATCTTTGGACAAAACAGCTTTAGGAAAACATCATTTTGTTTATCCTGATCAAAAAAGCGGTAATAATATTGTTTCGTCTTATGTTTCGACAGATATTTTCAGAAATACAAATTGGCTTACCGGAAATAAATTCCTTTATATATTGGAACTTTTTAAAGAACAGCCCAAACTTAAAGTCAATATAAACGATCCAAAACAGCAATTGGTTCCGTTGTTTACCGGACATTTAAACTTCATTGCTTCAGAACACGAAGATTATTGGTACTTATATATTCGTTTACCAAAATGGGAACGCATGGAAGTTTATCCCGTTTTGATTTACAGCTGGGATATTGCCAAATTTTATTACGAAATCGAAAAAATTACTGCCGAAGAATCTATAGGAATCGATTTGATTTTTAATCTCGTAAGCGAAGCTTTAGATACAAATAACAGAACAATCGACAAACCTTTAAATATTCCGTTTTATCCGTTTCCTTATTACGAAGGAATGAACAGAATGGGAATCGATCAATATTGGCTAGGATTGTATTGGCGAAATAATTTATACGATCTCGATTTCCTAAAAGAAATGTGCGATTTGTGTTTCGACTGTAAAATTGGGAAAATCTGTATCACGCCCTGGAAATCTTTTATCATAAAAGGAATTCCAAAAGATCGAAAACTAGAATGGGAAAAATTCTTAGGCAAACGTGGAATCAACGTTCGCCATTCGCTGTTAGAACTCAACTGGCATTTACCCGTTGCAATGGAATGGGCATTGAACCTGAAAACATTTTTGGTTCGTACGCTCGATCAATTTGATATCAGTACTTACGGATTGAATTTCGGAATTTCCGAATACAATCGTGATGGTCATTATTTTACTTCTATCGTAATTGAAAAAAACGAACTTCCAGCTGCTTTAGAATCCATTAAAATTCGAGATACCTATAATGTATTGTTTGCCAAGAATTTCGATCCAAATACACGCGAATACATTGTACATTCGCAAGACATTGACAAACTCGAACTGCCAACGATTTTAATTGAATTAAGTCGGAAATATTTTAATGAACTCGGAAATGCAACAACAGAATCCACCGAAAAAACGCAGAAAAAAGAAAAACCACAGCAAGATATTTATCAATGTCAGGAATGCTTAACACTTTATAAACCTGAATACGGAGACGAAAGCCAAGGTATTCCAAAAGGTATTTTATTTACAGATTTAGGCGAAGATTATTGCTGTTCCTTATGCGAAGCTCCAAAAAACAATTTTAAAATTCTGGACACGAGCGATAGCGAACTGACGAAGTAAATTACCGAGAATTAATATTTATCAGAATAATTGGAGCTTATTCCTGCTTTCCGCTATATCTTTTATCTCGTAATGACGAGACCATAAAAGGATGCCGCTCCCATCAGGGCTAGGAAACTCGTTTTCAAAAGAAACAACAAGTAAATACATTTTACATCTTACATTCACAATTCAATTTTACCTCTATCTTTTTAACAATATCAACATTTATACAGCAATTTCCTCTATTTTTTCATGTAGAATTGTTAAGAAATTTTAGTTTTTAATTTTTCTAAAAAAGTCAAACAATTTACTTTCAAATAGTTAAATTAAAATCTCACCAAAAAACTTAACATTGGGAGACTTGTTTTATAGTTATCTTTACTTAACCATAAATTAACAATTTGATCACATTGTTATTAATAATCCTCATTTAAAAGCACATTTATATGGAAAACAAGAACGAAGAAGTAACCCCTGAGAAAATCGATTCACCTACAACTGAAAATATTCAGCCCGCAGCAGAAAGTGTAAAAGCTGAAGAAAAAACACCAGCAAAAGCACCTGTTCGTAAAGCTGCTCCAGTTAAAACTGCGACAACGGCTAAACCAGCATCAACAACTGCAAAACCTGCTGCAACAGCTGTAAAAAAACCAGCAGCTACAGCAAAAGCTCCGGCAGCATCTGTTTCAAAAACAGCTGTAACTACACCAAAACCGGCTGCACGCAGAACAACTGCTAAAAAAGTACTGACTCCAACTATTAAACCTGAGGCAGCAAAAACAGTCGTTACAGAAACTGCTGTTTCTGATGCAAAAAAAGAAAGCACAAATGAAGCAGCTACAACTGTAGAAACTGCTAAAAATAAATCTGATAAAAAAGTAAAGAAAGTGAAGGACAAAGAAAAGGACAAAGCGAAAAAGAAATTAGCTAAGAAAAAAGAGAAAGCTAAAAAAGACAAAAAGAAAGAAAAAGCTAAAAAAGCAAAATTAAAAGCTGCAGCTAAGAAAAAAGAAAAAGCGAAAAAAGCAAAGGATAAAGCGAAAGCAAAAAAAATTGCTAAAAAGAAAGTGAAGTCTAAAAAGAAGGCTAAAGCTAAAAAGAAAAAATAATATTTAAGAAAGGTTTGACTTTAATAAAGTTGAACCTTTTTTTATGCGTTCCAGTCATTGCGAGGAACGAAGCAACCGCACTAGCAATAGGTACGTTACTCATAATAGTGAGATTGCTTCGTTCCTCGCAAGGACATACTGTGCGAAGAGCTTCGAATTCGCTCAGCCTGACAATCGTAATTGTTATGTCACCCTGAGCGAAGTCGAAGGACTTATAGTAATGTGTTACAATTAACAATTGACTTTTACCCCCCAATCGCAATCATACTGCGATTATCAAAATGTTTCGCAGGATCATTCATTTCATCAATTGTAGCCATTCCGGCGCGGACTTTCTTTTTATTTTGAACAGATTCAGAAATCAAATTCGTAATCGATTCGCCATTTCTAAAAGGCGTTAAAAGATCGGTTTCTGAATTCGAAAAAAGACAGTTTTTAATTTTTCCATCGGCAGTTAAACGAATTCGGTTACAGCTGTCGCAAAACGGATTTGTAATTGAACTAATAATTCCGAAATCACCTTGAAAACCTTTTATTTTATACGTTCTGGCCGTGAAGTTTTTTTCATCTTCCAGTTTTTGAATTTCATCTTCTAAAAAAGCATCTCCAACTAAAGATAAAATCTCATTTTGCGAAACCATTTTGCTTCTGTCCCACTCATTTCCGGCAAAAGGCATAAACTCAATAAACCTAACCGAAATAGGCAGAAACTGCGTTAGTTTAACGAAATCAACAATTTCGTTATCATTAAAACCTTTCATTAAAACGACATTTACTTTTACCTGAAAATCATGATTCAAAAGCAAATGCAGATTATCGACAACCTTCTCAAACTGATTTCTGAGCGTTACAGAATGAAATTTAGACGAAACCAACGTATCTAAACTCAAATTGATTTTTTTGACTTTAAACTGTTTTAAAACATCTATATGCCGATCGATTAAAATTCCGTTTGTCGTTATGGAAAGTGAAATATTTAAATCAGCTAATTTTGAAATTATCTCAGGAAAATCTTTTCGTAAAAGCGGTTCTCCGCCTGTTAATCTAATTTTGTCAACACCATTTTGTGCGAAAGTCTGGGCGATACCAAAAATCTCGTCAGCCGTCATTAAACTTGCTTTAGGAGAAAGCGCAATTCCGTCGGCAGGCATGCAATACGTACAACGCAGGTTGCATTTTTCCAGCAGCGAAATTCGCAGATAGTTGTGTCTGCGCCCAAAAACATCCGTCAAAATTGTGTTAGAGGCTGTCATGATTTTTTCCTTTTAAAATATGAAAGACGTGCATTACATGCGGAAAAATAGCGTCCATCGATTCTCTCGCTCCGTTTGTGGAACCAGGCAAAGCCAAAACTAAACTTTTACCCAAAGTTCCGGCCACAGTTCTCGAAAGCATTGCGTATGGCATTCTCTGCTGTCCGTAATCACGAATTGCTTCCTCGATTCCTGGAATTCTGCTTTCTAAAATTGGCGACAAAGCTTCCGGCGTTACATCTCTTGGAGATAATCCGGTTCCGCCCGTAAAAATTACCAGCTGATTATCTTTTGCGTAAGCTTTTGTTTTTTCCTGAATAATATCCAATTCATCAGGAATAATTTCATAATGAGAAGTTTCGACTCCGTAAGAATCTAATTTTTCTACAATAACTTTTCCTGAACGATCTTCTTTATCTCCTGCAAAAATCGAATCAGAACAAACAAAAACCGCTGCTTTTATCGCATACGGAAATTTATTTTTGAAAGAAGATTTCCCGCCTTCTTTATTAATCAATTTGATGGTTGAAATTTCGATTTCTTTATCAATTGGTTTCAGCATATCGTACATTGTCAATGCGACAATCGATGCGCCGTGCATGGCTTCAACCTCAACTCCGGTTTTATAAACGGTTTTTACATTGAAGATAATCTGAATCTCCAATCCTTCAATTTTATATTCAACCGATGTAAATTCAATTGGAAGCGGGTGGCAATCCGGAATTGATAAATGCGTGTTTTTTACCGCAAATAATCCTGCCGTTTTTGCCATTTCGAGCACATTCCCTTTCGGAACCAAATTGTTCACCACAGCGTCAATCGTTTCTTGTCTGCTGACTTTTACAATTGCCGTTGCGGTTGCTTTTCTTAATGTGCTTATTTTATGCGTAATATCTACCATTTTGTTTTATTAGGTATTTTGTTTCCAGGTGAATGTATCGTTTTCAAACATTTCTTTACCAAAAATCGGCACATCCGTTTTAATCCAGTTTACAATAGCTTCTGTTGCTTCATAAACTTGTTTGCGACGTGTTGACGAAACAAACACAAACAAACAAATTTCGCCTGCTTTTACAACGCCTAAACTGTGGTAAATGTGCATACAGGTTAAATCGAATTTAGCGAAAGCTTTTTCGCGAATGGTGTGCAAAGCTTCATTCGCCATATCAGTGTAAGCTGAATAATCAATCGCCACGACTGTATTGTCGTGAATTACATCAGCACGAACTTGTCCTAAAAAAATATTGTGCGCCCCAATGGTATGTTTCGATTGATGTTTCGCAATCGACTCGGCTATAAATTCAGGAGATATTGGCCCTTCTACAAATACATTTTTACTCATTTTTTATGTTTTTTTTGCCACAGATTTTATGGATTAAAATGATTTTTTCTTTTGCCACGAATTACACTAATTTCCACTAATTAAAATCTGTCGCAAAGAATTAACCTCAGTATTGTCATTTCGACGAAGGAGAAATCTTCGCAAGAAACTCCGCACAGTAATTCGCTAATCTTTGTCGAGCTACTTACGAAGATTTCTCCTTCGTCGAAATGACAAACTATAACGAACATTTTAAAGTTTGTGGCTATATTTTTATTTCTTCTTTCAATATATCTTTCATTGCTAAAACACCGCCAGCAATACTTTTTATATTTTTAAATTGATACTTTTGAAGCAATTCTGCTGCGACTTTACTTCTAATTCCAGATTGACAGAAAACATAAATCTTCTGGTTTTTATCCAGTTTTTCAATTTCATTTTCTAGATACAGCAAAGGAATCTGAATTTGATTTTTTAAACTGATTTTTGGCAATTCGTCCGCGTTTCTAACATCCAGAAATAAAACGGAATCATTATTTATTTCATCCAAAATCGATTCAAAATCGACTTCTTCAACTTCAGATTTATTATATTTTTCTTCGAATGATTCTCTGCTTGTTAACTGAAAATCACTTTTATCGAAATCGTATTTTTGTTGTTCGTTGTTGAGAATATTATAAACCAATATTTTACTGCTTAAAACTTCTCCAATTCCCAGAATCATTTTCAGGACTTCATTTGCCTGAAGCATTCCGATAATTCCAACCGAAATTCCAATTACTCCGGCATCTTCACAGTTTAATGCGTTATTGTTTTCATCTGGATATAAACATCTGTATGTTGGCCCGTTTTGATAATTGAAAACCGAAATTTGTCCCTGAAACCTGAAAATCGATCCGTAAACCATTGGTTTATTGGTTGCCAAACAAGCATCATTTATTAAATATTTAATCGAAATATTATCTGTTGCGTCAACAATAATATCATAATTTTCAAATAACGAAATGGCATTTTTGCCTGATAATTTCTCCGCAAAAGCGTTGACTTTTACAAGCGGATTCAATTCTGAAATCATCAGTTTTGCTTCTTCAACTTTGGATTTCCCAACAGCCAAAGTTTTGTAAATCACCTGGCGATGTAAATTCGAAATCTCGATATCATCATCATCTACAATCCCAATTTCGCCAACTCCGGCTGCAGCCAAATAAGGCAGAATCGCCGAGCCCAAACCTCCGGCACCAATAACCAAAACTTTAGCTTTCGATAATTTGTACTGACCATCCTCTCCTATTTCAGGAAGAATCATTTGTCGGTTATATCGGTTTGATGCACTCATAAATTAATTTTTATCCTCCGGCAAACGGCGGTAATAAAGCCACAATATCACTTGTTTGCAAATTGTAATCTGCTGCTTTTGAAACTATTTTTTGATTTACTGCTACGCTGAAAGAAAGCGATTCAAATTGGTATTTTTCGTTTAAATCCTGCAATAGTTTTTGCAGAGACAATTCTTCGGAAAAAGATAATTTTTCGAATTCACATTTTGTCTTTTCGGCAACGGCTCCAAAATATTTAATCTCGATCATTTTTATAAATTTAAATTCTGAAAAATGAATTCATCTTCAAAATGTTCCTGAAAATAGGAAATCCAGCTTGAAGTGTTTCTTACTACTTCGCCAATCACAATAATTGCGGGCGATGATATATTTTTTTCAGCAACCAATTTAGTGATTGTATTGATAGTTCCAATCACTTTTTGTTCTGAATTTTTTGTTCCGTTTTGAATAATAGCGATTGGTAAATCGTCATTTCTGTTTTCCTGATAAATAGAAATTATTTCGTCCAATTTATGCATTCCCATCAAAATAACCACCGTCGCCGCCGATTTTGAAGCCAAAAGAACATCTTTAGACAATTTATGATCTGAAGTTGTTCCGGTAATTACCCAGAAACTTTCGGCTACTTTTCGCTGTGTTAAACTAATTCCAACCGAAGCAGGAACGCCCAAAGCAGATGAAATTCCGGGAACAATTGCGGTTTCAATTCCGAATTCTTCTGCAAATTCGATTTCTTCGCTTCCTCTTCCAAAAACAAATGGATCGCCGCCTTTTAAACGCACTACATGTCCGTGACTTTTAGCCATTGAAACAATCAAATCGTTAATTTGGTCTTGTGTGTAGGCGTGACAGCCTAAACGTTTTCCAACAAAAATAATTTCTGCATTTGATGCATATTCTAACAATTCTTCGTTGACCAAAGCATCATACAAAACTACATCGGCACTTTTTAAAGCTTTAATCGCTTTCATCGTAATCAATTCAACGTCGCCCGGACCTGCGCCAACAATCGTTAATTTTGGTGTTTTTAAGTTTTGCATAATCTTTAACTTAAATTGATATTCAGATCATTTAATTCGTCGGCCGAATTAATATTTGTCAAAGGAAAGTTTTCACTTTCTTCTATATTCAAAATTTGATGCGGCACTTTTGCCAATAAATCCATCATTTTTAATTCATCTGAATCAATCGCATTTTTAATAATCGGAACAATCTTTTTTGAATAAATTCCAATTAAGGGATGCGTTTTATTTTCTGAAGCAAAAACGGTTATTCCGGCTTCTTCTGTATGTTTTGAAATTAATTCGGTTAACAATTCGGTTGAAATCAACGGAATATCACAGCTTAAGATCAAATTAAATTCGGTTTCAGAATGCGATAAAGCGGTATAAATTCCGCCTAACGGGCCTTTATCTGAAATAATATCGGGTATTTTTTCATACGGCAGATAATCGTATTCTTTTGATGCCGTAATCAGTTTTATTTGTTCTGTAATGGGCAAAATTGCCTTAATTATATGTTCTATAAATGGCTTTTCCTGAAACAGCACTAATCCTTTTTCAGACTGCATTCTGGAGCTTTTTCCACCGCAAAGAATAAATGTTGTTAATGTTTCCATATCTTTTTTGTTTCAGGTTTTATTTTATTTATTCTGCCACAGATTTCACTGATTAAACAGATTATTTTAAAATGCTTTGTCTTGATTCTTTTGCCACGAATTACACAAATTTCCACGAATTGATTTTTTGATTTTGCGAATAAAAATTTGTGCTAATTCGTGCAATTCGTGGCAAATAAAAATCCTTTTAAATCTGTGAAATCTGTGGCAAAAACTCTGCAAACAGAAATTTCAGACTTTCATTTTTTATATTTCAAGGAAAAATCAATTTGACGCTTGCCATCAAAATAACCGTTCCTAAAACCATTTTTAATGTTCTGTTAGAGAAAGAACCACTTCCATAAAATCCGCCTAACATTCCTCCTACAACTGCAATTGGAACCAGATAAAAACTTTCCATCGGAATTGTTTTACCTCCTAAAAAGAATCCTAACATTCCAGCTGTTGAATTCACAAAAATGAATAAACTCGAAACTGCAGCCGATTCTTTTACTGATGCCCATCCTAAAAACAATAAAATAGGACTCAGGATAATTCCGCCGCCTATTCCTAACATTCCTGATAATAAACCTATTGCAAAACCAATTACCAAGGCAATTGGAAGGTTGATTTTTACTTCTTCTTTTTCTTTAAAATTAAAAACTCCAAACAATCTCAATGCTGCAAAAACCAATACTATTCCTAAAATTATTTTATAAATCGCATTATCTAAAGTTATAAATCCGCCGATAAATGCTGCCGGAATTGAGGCAATCGCAAACGGATAAAAAAGTTTTGGTTTGAAATAATTCTTTCGATAATAAAACAAAAATGAAATACTCGAAACAAACAAATTCAATAACAAAGCCGAAGGTTTCATAATCGAAATTGGGAAAGCAAAAATGCTCATCAAAGCCAAATACCCCGATGCGCCGCCATGACCAACGCTGGAATATAAAAATGCGATAACGATTAGTGCAAAACTGAATAGTAAAATGTTTTCGGAACTTAATAGGTTCATTTTTGTTTGTTTATTTTGTTTCAAGTTTCATGTTTCAAGTTGCCAAGCTATATGTTTAAAATTACACACTGCTTTTCATCCTTAATAACAAAAATCTATTTTCTATACTCTTTATTCTATTTTCTTATTCTAAAAATCTAAAATCAACAATCTAAAATCTAAAATCCTCTCAATCTATCGGCAATAATTTAACTAATTGCCCTTTTTTATATTCCTGAATATCTTCTGGGACAATAAGTAAACTGTTGGCTACGGCAAAAGTGTTGAGCATTGCGGAACTTTGTCCGTCGAGAACGGTGACTTTTGTTTCGTCGTATTTGGCTTTTAAGAATAATGTTTTTCCTGTAGTATTCTTAATATCCGAATTTAATTTTCGAACTACTTTTGTTTTATGAATTTCTGAAAATCCTAATTTGTTTTTAATTGCGGGCGAAACGTAAATGTAAAAATTCGTCAGCGATGAAGCTGGGTTTCCGGGTAAAGCGAAAACTAAGGTTTCATTTTTTGATCCAAAAAACATTGGTTTTCCAGGTCTCTGATTGATTTTATAAAACAATTCCTGAACGCCGTTTTGCAATAAAGCTTCTTTTACAAAATCATAATCGCCAACTGAAATTCCGCCGGAAATTAAAACAACATCGTATTTTTTCAGAATACTTTTAAGCGCATTTTTTGTCGCTTTTAAATTATCTTTTACTCTGTAAACTTTTGTCTTTTTGATTCCGATAGTTTCAAGAGCCGCTTCCAGCATAAATGAATTACTTTCGAAAATTTTTCCTTTTTTAAGCTTTTTTCCCGGTTGTACTAATTCATTTCCGGTAACTAAAATCGCTACTTTCGGTTTTTTGTAAACCTCTACTTCTGTAATTCCTAAACAGGCCAGAAATCCAATCGCTGCGGGCGTTATTAAAGTATTGGCTTCAAAAACTATATCATCTTTCGCAATTTGTTCTCCTTTTGGGCGAACGTTTGAAAGTTTTTCAGGCATTGTGGCAATCAAAATCGAATCTTTATTTGCCATTACATGTTCCTGCATTACAACTGTATCTGCATTATCGGGGACAAACGCGCCTGTAAATATTCGAATTGCTTCGTTTGCTTTTAATTTTACATTTGAATGATCTCCAGCCTGTGAAGTCCCAACAATATCATATTGATGTTTGATGCTGTGCGTAAAGGCATATCCGTCCATAGCCGACTGGCGAAACGGCGGCATGTCGATTGGCGAAATTACTTTTTCTGCCAAAACATAACCTAACGCTTTGCTAACCGGAATTAGCTTTGTGGACATTTTTTTGCTGTTCGCCTCAATAATCGCTATAGCATCTTCTACTTTAATCATTCGTGTTATTTTTATAAGCAAAAAATACTTATTACAAATATAAGTATTTTTACTTAGTTAAATCAATTAAGTACCTAAATTTTTTAAAAATATAAATTTAGCTTAATTCTTTTAAATACCGAGCGAAAAAATCAAATAGCTTTTAAAGTTGAAGTGTTTGATTTACTTTCTTTTAAAATTACCTTTTGGAAGATAATATAACCACGCAAAACCAATAAAAAATAGTATTGCAGAAGCTATAAAGGCTGGAATTAATATTTCCTTGTTATTTTCTAATGCATTATTTAAGGACGCATATAAAAGCCAGATTTGTATGCTGACATTTAAAATCAAAATAAAAATAAGTGTCGAAAGTATATTGTTCAGCTTATTAGGGTTAGCGCGATTCTGGCTTCGTCTAAAAGTACTCATATCTATAAATTTAAATTATACAATCTAACTGTCTTTTTTTTCTATCATTGCTTTTACAAAAACAGCATTTTCTTTAAATATCACTTCTAACTGTGGTAAAGCTCTTGGCGGCGGGCCTGCAATTACATCGCCAGTCATGGCATCAAATGAACCTTCATGGCAGGGACAATGAATGATTCCGGTTCCGGGTTTATAAAATACGGAGCAGGAAAGATGTGTACATTTTTGCTCGTAAGCCCTAAAATCACCACTTTCTAAGTGAATTAATATATACGGAATTGTGCTTCCTTCTAACACAAAACCACGAGTTCCGCCTACGGGAACATCTTCTTTATTACAGATAAAATGTTCGCCTTGTACTTCTTCTTTTGGTAATAAAAAAGCTTTTGCGGTTACGAATCCGCTTCCTACCATTAATCCGCCGGAAACAAAAGTCAGGAATTTAGCAAAATCGCGTCGGCTGACCTGAGTTGATTCCTGTTTTTTTATGGGGAAATCTTTTTTCCAGTTTTGATTTAAATTATCTTCTTTTGACATGATTCTGTTTTAATAAATTCTTAATTCTGTACTGCCTTTTGGCATCATGATATTGACTTTTGTTTTGACTTTTTCCTGTCCAAAAATAAAGTTGTTGACTGGCGTACTATTTGGTCTCATTTCTTCAATTTGTTCTCTTGTTCCGTAAAACAATGCTCCGCTTGGACAAACTGTGGCACACATTGGTTTTTTACCCACACTTGTTCTGTCGTAACACATCGTGCATTTCATCATTAAATCGTATTCTTCTACTTTTTTAGGTACACCAAAAGGACAAGCCATTACACAGTTTGAACATCCTATACATCTTTCCGTATTAGCAGTATGTACCACACCAAATTCATCTTGTGAAATAGCATCAGCGGGGCAGACATTCGCACAAACCGGGTCTTCGCAATGCATACAAACCTGAACTGTGGTTTGAATTGTCGAAGCACGATCTACATAATTTACGCTTATTAAAGTTTGCTGGCCGTTGGTTTCACATTCGGCACAGGCCATTTCGCAGGCTTTGCAGCCAATGCAGCGCTGCATATCTACAAAAAACTCTTCGTTTGTATTAAAATTGGTCAAATTCATAACTTCACTTTTTATAGATTAAACACTTGCATACGCTTCAGATTCTTTGGCTGGCGGTGCTATTTTTCCTTGCGGATCTAATAAACAGGCGCAGACTTTAAATTCCGGAATTTTAGAAATTGGATCTAAAGTTCCCGGCGTTAATTGATTGGCAGATTTGTGTCCCGGCCAATGATACGGTATAAAAACGGTATCTTTTCTAATCGTTTCAACAATATTGGCAGGGAAAGTTCCTTCGCCTCTTCTTGTTGCAACTCTTACTAATTCTCTTTGTTTGATTCCGTATTTCGCTGCTAATTCTGGATGAATTTCTAACATTGGTTCCGGAAATTGATCTACCAGTTTTCCAATTCGGCGTGTTTGAGTTCCGCTTAAATATTGTGAAACGACACGACCTGTTGTTAATGTTATTGGATATTCTTCATCTGTAACTTCGCCAGGAAGTTTATACGGTGCAGGATTAAAATGCGCTTTACCGTCTGGCGTTTTAAACTTTTTATCTTCCCATAATCTTGGCGTTCCGGGATGATCTTCGGTTGGACAAGGCCAGAAAACGCCCATATTATCTTCTACTTTTTTATACGTAATTCCGAAATAATCTGCTGTTCCGCCTTTTGAAGCAACACGCAATTCATTGAAGATTTGTTCACTATTATCATAATTGAATTTATCTTCTTCTCCCAGTCTTTTGGCAATTTCTAATAAAATTGAAGTATCGGTTCTGGCTTCTCCCGGAGGCGTAACAGCTTGTCTGATTCTGATTACTCTTCCTTCAGCAGAAGTTGTTGTTCCTTCTTCTTCTTCCTGTAAAGATCCTGCCAAAACAATATCAGCGTGTCTTGCTGTTTCATTTAAAAAGAAATCAATACAAACGTAAAACTCTAGTTTTTCTAATGCCGAACGCACATAATTATTGTTTGGAAGCGAAACCAGCGGATTGAAACAAATGGAAATTAATCCTTTGATTTCGTCTCTGTGAATGGCTTCTATAATTTCATAAGCGGTAAGTCCTTTTCCAGGTAAATCTTTTTCATCGATTCCCCAAACTTCAGATATGTATTTTCGGTGTTCAGGATTTTCAATATCTCTGTTTCCGGGCAATTGATCACATTTATGTCCGTGTTCTCTACCGCCCTGACCATTTCCTTGTCCGGTAATTGTTCCGTAACCGCAATAGGGTCTTCCAATTCTTCCTGTTGCTAAAACCAGATTAATACAGCCTAAAACATTATCAACACCTTTTGAGTGATGTTCGATTCCTCTTGCATGCAGTAAAAAGCTTGTTTTTGCTTTTCCCCATAATTCAGCGGCTGCTTTTATCTTTTCTTTGTCGATTCCGGTTACTTCTTCTGCCCATTCCAGCGTATAATCTTTAACGGCATCAATTGTTTCCTGAAATCCTGATGTATAATTATCTATAAAATCATGATCCAGCATATCGTGATCTACTAAATATTTTAGCATTGCACCGTATAATGCAGAATCTGTTCCGGGTTTTACATCTAAGTGAATATCCGCTGTTCTTGCCAACGGAATCATTCTTGGATCAATCACAATTAATTTTGCACCACGATCTCTGGCTTTCCAAATCCAATGTGTTAGCGTTGGGAAGGTTTCACTGATATTGGCTCCGGCTACAATAATAACTTCGGCATATTCTAAGTCCGAATAATTATTTGAAGCCCGGTCTAAACCAAATGCTTTTTTATTTCCGGCTCCGGCGCTTACCATACACAGCCTTCCGTTATAATCGAGGTTTCTTGTTTTTAAGGCAACACGAGCAAATTTTCCAACTAAATAACTTTTTTCGTTGGTTAATGAAACTCCGGATAACATAGAGAAAGCATGTTTTCCGTATTTTTCCTGAATCCTTTTTATTTCAGAAATGGTTTTATCCATCGCATCATCCCAAGAAACTTTTTCAAAACCTTTTCCTTCTACTCTTTGTATTGGATGCAAAAGTCGGTCTGGGTGATTATTTTGAAGATACCTTTGAACTCCTTTTGGACACAAACGTCCTTCGTTAAACGGAAATTCCATCCACGGTTCAAAACCTACTACTTTATTTTCTTTCACTAATAATTGAATTCCACACTGCATGCCGCAAAAGCAGCAATGTGTTTTTACAACGTCATCTGGTTCGTCTCTTCCGTCGTAACCATCTACAGGCGCATAATTTAAATGCGGACCAAATTGTTCAATTATTTTTTCAGTTGATACGGGTAGTTTTGCCATTTTTTTTTGTTATTTTTTGTTTCAGGTTTCATGTTTCAAGTTTGCTTATAGAACATGAAACTTGAAACCTAAAACTTTTATAATTTTATTTGTTTTGTTTCAGGTTTCACGATCTGTGTGGAACTTGAAACTTGAAACCTCAAACTTGAAACTTTTATAAATTATCCAAATAAATTTCCGCCTTCTAGTCTGGCTTTTAGGTGTGCTTGAGCAAGGCGTGATCTTTTTCCTTCGGGGCTTAAATCGAGGTGAGAAGTTCCGTCTTCGTGGGTAAAATCAAAACCTAATTCTTTGGTTACGATTTTTAAATCATTGATATGAAGCTGGGTTGCAAATTCTTCTCCGGTATGCGGACAAACTGCCATTCCTTTTTTTATTCCTTCTTGTTTATAGATGTGTGCTCCAATTTGCGCCGGACGCTGGATGATATGAAAGAATTTTCCAAACGGAATCCAGATCAAGAACATAATTACGGTTACGGCATGAATCACGGCTAAGAAATCATACGCAAAACCTTTCATGAATTGATACGAATACGTCAGGCATAATCCGGTTACTGATATTGCAATTAATAGAATTAAGGGCAATAAATCACCTTCAAAAGTCTGTGTTGCGATTAATCCGGGATTTGTTAATCTTCTTCTTAAATAATAAACGGAACCAATTATAACTAACCACGATGACCAGTTTAAGGCATGAAAAATTAAAAACGCCAAAAAAGAATTTATCTGAAAATCCATCATTTTAAATCCAAAGAAATGTGCTTCGTAAATGGAAATTGAATTTGGTGCGAGCGTAAAGTGAATCCATCCAAATGTAAGCGGAATTGTGATGGCAAAAGCCGATAAACATCCTATTGCAATACAAAAATGGGCAAACCAGCGCCATTTGCTTCTTGGGTAAATAAACTTTTGAACGACAATATTTTGTACTGATTCTTTTCCCAGAAACCATAAATGAGAAATTATTTTTCCTGTAAAAAGAAATTTAAGGCTTCTTTTAAAATACATCCACGTTGGAGGTCTTTGCAGCCAAACGGTATAGCGATACACGATTCCAAAGAAGGCAAAAACAGTTCCGAATAAATAAGTGACTAATGCTGCATCAAAATTTTGTAATTGTCTTGATCCGTAAAACACTAGCACAATTGTAAGTATAGAAACTAGTGTTGCAACAAGTAAGGCTTTGGTATTAAATGTTTTATCTTTCATCCTTAATTTTTAATTTAATGATTACTTCTTAACTTGGTTTCTCACAATTTTTACGATTGTAGAACCACCAATTGATACCTGTAGCTAATATAGTGAAAAAACAAACGCCTATAAAGAACTGATTTACAGTTCCATTAGCAGAAATATTATTCCCTATTAATTTAGAAAAGATAAAAGGTCCAAAAGCAGCTATTGCAGCTGTCCAGCCAATAACTCCGGCTGCCTGACGCGGATTTTCTTTAAATATTATTGGATATTGTCTAAAAGTACCTGCATTGCCAATTCCCGTAAAAAAGAACATTACTAAAATAACTGTAACAAAAAGAGGAAATTGGTCCATACTTGTTGGTGCGACCAATCCTTGTGTTACCAATATAATGGCTCCACACAAAATCCCTAAACCTGTAATGGTTGTTAAGATTGCTCCTCCTACTTTATCAGCTACAAATCCAAAAGCAATTCGACTTGCAGAGCCTAATAATGGGCCATAGAACGCATACACTAAAGGATCTGGTGCATTGGGAAAATCTCCGTATAAAAATTTAATCATTAATGGAAAAGCCGCAGATAAACCTGCAAAAGTTCCAAAAGTCATTAAGTAAGTAATCGTACAATACCAGGTATGTTTATTTGAAAAAATGTCCATTTGTTCTTTTACAGAGGCCATCATTGGAATACTTTTTAAATAAAACCAGCTTAAAATTGCCATGATTAGTAAAAATGGAACGTACCAAAATGCTGCAGACTGTAAGTAGATCTCTGATTTTTTAACGGCTGTATTTTCAGGATTAATGTTGTCTAAGATTTTTTCGGCTAATTTTGGATTTGCATTTGCAATGGCTTTTGCTTTTGCTTTTACTGGTAATGCATTAAAAATAATAACGTTATCAGTAGAGTTTACCGCAGCACTTACAGAATCAATTACGCTTTTCTTTACGTTAGAAAGTATTTTAGTCTGAACTTCTGCATCAAATGTTGCAAAAACTTCTTTTTGTTTTTCCAGACTGGATGTTTGTAAAAGGGTTAATGTTTCTTTAGGATCAACGCTTGTAAAACCAGATGCAGCACCATAAATACCAACACTAATTATAAGAGGCGTTACAAATTGCGCGATCGAAACCCCAAAATTTCCTATTCCTGCCTGAATTCCTAATGCGGTTCCTTTTAATCTTTGAGGAAAAAATAAACTTGTACTTGGCATATAAGATGAAAAATCTCCTCCGCCAAAACCTGTTGTAAAAGCCAAAACTGCAAAAACCCAAAATGGTGTATTTACATTCATAATGGCAAAACCAATCCCTATAACTGGAATTAATTTAATTAATGTTGCAAAAGATACAATATGTCGTGTCCCGAAAATGGGTAATAAAAAAGTATGAATAATTCGTAATAATCCCGCCGCTAATCCCGGAATTGCTGTTAACCAGAAAAGCTGATCTTTAGAAAAACTGAATCCTAATCCGGGTAGTTTAACTGCGATTACGCTCATCATAAACCAAGAGGCAAATGATAATATTAATGTTAATGTTGTTATTGTTAATGTTCTCCATGCAATTTTACTTCCGCCAGAGTTCCAAAACGCTTCATCTTCCGGTTCCCATTTGTCTAACCAAGTTTTCATATATCTATTGTTTAATTTTTATTTTTTAATGATTACTTTCTATATCTCTTGTAAAGTTTGGCAGTTTAGTTCGTGTTGCATTTATAATTGTTCGATGCATCCACAATAAACAAAGCACAGAAACTAAAAAAATGAATATCCAAGAGCTGGTCCAAAGTCCTGTATAGTTTAATAAATAACCAAAGATTATAGGCCCCACAAATCCGCCTAAACCTCCTATTAATCCAACCATGCCGCCCACAACTCCTACTTCATTTGGGAAATACTCCGGAATGTGTTTATAAACAGCCGCTTTTCCAATTCCCCATGAAATTCCTATTAGAATTACCAGAACCAGATATACCCAAAGATTTGCACTGAATTTAATTTGAGTTATTCCCTGTGCTAACAATTCTTTCTTTTTAACTTCTTGATTTTGTTTGACAATAATTTCCTGCCAAGAGCTTTTTTCGGGAAAAATTGACGTTTCGCTATGCTGCAATATTTCTTTTTTATTTATGGAATGTATTTTTTCGCCAACCATAATTTTATCAGCCGAAACTTCTGTTACAATTCCATTATTCATTGCCAAAACGCCAGGACCTGCGGTGTAAATTTCCATTTTTGGAAACATTAATAAAAAGCTGATTACGATTGATGAGCCTAAAACCCAATACATTACTTTTCTGGCTCCAAATTTATCTGAGAGATATCCGCCAAAAGCTCTGATTACACCAGATGGTAAACTGAACATTGTAGCAAACAAACCGCCCATTACTAAGGTTGTATGATATACATTCATGAAATTAGGAAGAAGCCATTGTGAGTATGCCACGAAGAAACCAAATACTAAAAAGTAATAAGCTCCAAAACGCCAGACACGTACATTTTTGAGCGGAGAGATTAATTGTGTTATTGTTTTTGAAACTGTTGGGTTCTTTTTATTTTTAGCAAAAACAATAAAAAGCAACCCTATGATAACAAGTATAACGGCGTAAATAACAGGAAGCATTTTCCAACCGTTTATTGGATCTTTTTCGGATAAATGATTTAGTAAAGTTGGTGCAATAAAAGTAGTAATTGCTGCGCCTGCATTTCCCATTCCGAAAATTCCCAAGGCTCTTCCCTGCCATTCTTTTGGATACCAAATTGATGTATATCCAATACCGACTGCAAAGCTTGTTCCAACTAATCCGAAGAAAAAGCTTAAAACAGCAAAACTCCAGAACGAATTTGCAAAAGGCAGTAAAAAAAGTGGTACGGAACATAATAAAAGCAATATAGAAAATACAATTTTACCTCCATATTTATCTGTCAAGATACCTATTGGAAGTCTGAAAATCGAGCCCGAAAGAATTGGAATTCCTAATAACCATCCTGTTTCTACAACAGTAAAATTAAATATTCCTTTGTCTGCTAAATACGTAATTAAAACACCATTTAGCGTCCAGCAGGCAAAACATATTGTAAAGGCCAGTGTATTTAGAAATAGAATTCTGTGAGATTGAGAAAGATTACTCATATAAAAAATTTAAAATAGTATTAAACTAAATATGCTTCAGTAAAACGACAAAATTAAAATCTTCAAAACTGACAAAAAATGACATATATCATATTAAAGACCAATAAGTCCTCAATACAACAATCACAATAAAATATTATTAATTAGGTAGTTATAAAAATATATAAATAATATTTTTATCAAATAAAGGCTTATAGCTGAAATTTTATTTGTAAGAATTATGTTTTTAATTCTTTAAGGGGTGGTCTTTCTTTTTTTCTCTGTATTAATAGCCAAGAAATTAGGTTCTAAACTACTAATTCAAAATTGATTCTCTAAAATTATAAAAAATACAAACACTAATATGTTAATTATTAATATTTTACATATTAATTTTTATTAAAAAAACTGCTAAACAAATTTGATAGCCATAGTTGGGAATTTTATTTTAATAAGTGAAAATTTTTTGCTGCATCAACTAAAATTTCCACATGCAGACGTTTTTTAATCTTTTTCAGGTCTTTTTATGTCCGATTTTTAATTTGCTAAGGATTTAAAAACGAGTAAATTAAATGTAAAATACTACATTTTTAAGTCTTCTAAAAAAATAATTTAACATATTCAAAAGCCTATAAATCTATTTTAAATAATTGAAAATCAATAATTTAATTAAATTTAAAATTTTTAATAAAAAAAATATTTTATGCTTTTCTAAAAAAAGTTTACTAAACTTTTGGTTTTTATTATATTAAAATTAACTTTGTCTATAGGATTAGTAGAGTTATAAAATAATATTCGAAACCAAAAAAGCTATATTTTGAAAACAACCGAAAGCATATCGTATTATATTCTTCCAAAAAATGATACTTATAACAATTGTTGTTATATGTGCTTCTGTTGTTAATTACCAACGCAATCCGTTCGTTATTAGATTAAATTCTAAATCTAAAAAACGAAATCTCAATTTCACCACCAAGATTACTTTTATTGAAAATACAATCATCTAATTGATGCATAAACTGCAGCAAAAGGATTTTTGAATATACCTATATTTTAAAAGAAAACAATTAACCAACTAAAAAATAACTAAAATGAAAACAATGCAAACCTGCTGCTGTAAATAAAAAAAGCCATTTCTGCGGCAACAGAAATGGCGAGGCTTAAAGAACATTTATCACTAAATCAAGGAAACAATCAGAGTGCTGAAAATTCAGCTCTCAGGGCGCCTTGTTAATTACTTAAACCATTACAAAGAAATGAAAAAAAATATAAACCTCATTTTATGGGTTACAATTTTGTTAACATCCCTGCAATTTCAGGCACAAAATACAACACCGCTTATTCAATCTAAACTCGACGGAACGGTAGTCGATGATATTACAAATCAGCCAATTATAGGCGCATCAGTAACAATTAAAGGTACAACTCACGGTGTACAGACAGATGCTGAGGGAAAATTTTATTTTCAAACGGGTCAGAAATTTCCTTACACCTTAATCATAAGTTACATAGGATATAAGAAACTAGAATTTATAGTAGAGAAAAATCCGGTTACGATTCATTTAAAGGAAGAAAGACAAGAACTGGACGAATTAGTTGTTGTGGGTTACGGAACTCAAAAGAGAAAAGACATTACGGGTTCTGTAGCTTCTGTTCCAAAAGCCAACTTATCCCAGGTAACTTCATCGGCAGATAACTTATTACGAGGCGCTGTTGCCGGTGTGGTAGTTACACAAAGTTCTGGTCGTCCGGGTGCCTCTTCAAGTGTACGTATACGTGGCGGAAACTCAATCACAGCGGGTAACGAGCCTTTATATGTGGTAGACGGAATTTTAATTTATAATGACAATAATAACAGTTCTGCCGGAATATCAAATGCCGGAGCAAGCTTAAATGTTTTATCTACTATAAATCCTGCTGATATTGAATCTATTGAAGTATTAAAAGATGCCTCTGCAACTGCAATTTATGGTTCTCGCGGTGCAAATGGAGTTGTGATTATTACAACTAAAAAAGGAACAAAAGGACAGGATAATATTTCATACCAAGGTTATTTTGGATTTCAAAATGTTTCAAAAAGACTTCACGTAATGAATGCCAGCCAATGGGCAAGTTTACGAAATGATGTTCAGGCAAGTATTGGTCAGGCTCCGTCTTTTTCTGCAGCGCAGATAGAGGCTTTTAAAACTTCTGGAAGTTATGACTGGCAGGATGCAGCATTTAGAACTGCGGCTCCGGTTCAAAATCATCAATTATCATTTTCAGGCGGAGACGAAAGATCAAGATATGCCGTTTCTGCAGGATATTTTGATCAGGAAGGTACTGTTCTGGGATCTGATTTTAGACGTATCTCTCTTCGTATCAATTACGAAAGAAACTATTCTCAAAATTTTAAATTTGGTATTAATGCCAATTACAGCAACTCACTTTCTAATGGTATAGCTAATAACGGAAGCGGAGGAAGAAATCCAAACCCTTTAGTTAGTGTTTTATTGACTGCTCCTGTAGTGCCAATTAGAAATGAAAACGGAAGTTATAATGTAACTAACAATCCATATGCAACTTCTGTAAACGGTTATATTCCAAACCCTATTAATGATTTGGAAAATACAATTAACGAAACTAAAATCAATAGAATCCTAACCAGCTTATTTGGTGAATATAAAATCACTAAAAAACTGACTGCTAAAGTTGCTGTAAGCGGTGACGTAATCAATACAAAACAAAACTATTATGCGCCTGCAAATACTTCAAATGGTGCAGGAACAAAAGGTTCAGCAGCTGTTGGAGACAGATTGGTAAGTTCTGTATTGAATGAAAACACTTTAAATTATAATACCAACTTCGGTGAAAACCATAAATTCTCAGCTTTAGGAGGTTATACACTTCAATATACCCAAGGTGAAGTCGTTACAGCTGGAGCTAATACATTTGTAAATGATGCCAATACGTATAATGCACTTCAGGATGGTGTTGCGGTAAAACCTGGCAGTGATGCTTTTGAAAGTGTTTTAAAATCATGGCTGGCGAGAGTTAACTATTCTTATAAAGGAAAATACAACTTTACACTTTCTGCCCGTGCCGATGGTTCTTCAAGATTTGGTTCAGAGTCACTTTGGGGTTATTTCCCTTCAGCAGGTTTCTCATGGAATATTACCGATGAAGAATTTGCAAACAACATTAAAGGTGTAACAGAAGCTAAACTTAGACTTACTGCCGGAACAACAGGAAACCAGGAAATTGGAAACTATCTGGCTTTAGCTCAAATGGGTTCTGTAAACTATTCTTTTGGAGGAACATTATACACAGGTCTTGCTCCTACCCGATTGGCAAATCCGGATTTGAAATGGGAAAAAACAACGCAATATAATGTTGGTTTAGATTTATCATTATTAGAAAGAAAAATCAATTTTGTTTTTGATGTGTATTACAAAAAAACAAACGATTTGTTAATCAGCGTTCCGGTGCCGTTAACTTCAGGATATGCAAGTGTACTTCAAAATATTGGAGGTGTTGAAAATAAAGGTATCGAGATTGGTTTAACAACTGAAAACCTTAAAACAGAAAATTTCTCTTGGAATTCAAATGTAGTTTTCTCTGCTAACAGAAATAAGGTTGTAGCTATAGGAAACGGAGTAAATCAGTTTTTCCCTGTAGTACCAAACGGTTCTTTATTACAGCAGCAGCCGGTTACGGTAAAAGTGGGATTACCATTAGGAACTTTTTGGGGATACAGAACAAATGGAATTTTCCAGACTCAGGAAGAAGTTAATACACAGCCAAAAATCAACAGTTTAGCGAACACAAAAGTGGGGGACAGAAAATATGTTGACACAAATGGAGACGGTGTAATTACTGCTCTTGATAAAGGAAATTTAGGTTCATCTCAGCCAAAATTTGTTGGAAGTTTCAGTAACACGATTTCTTATAATGATTTTGATTTGAATTTCTCTTTTCAAGGTTCTTACGGCGGAAAAATCTTCAACGCTTTAAACCAGCAGTTAGAAATTTCAACTCTTGGAACAAATGCTAATGTTACGTTAGAAGATCGTTGGACACCAACAAATCCAAGTAATGAAATTCCAAGAGCAACAAGTTCACCGTTAGGAATTGTTTCTGAGCGTTATGTAGAAGATGCTTCTTTCTTGCGATTAAAATTAATCACGCTTGGTTATACATTACCTAAAAGTACCTCTAAAAAACTGGGAGCAAAAAGCGTAAAATTCTATGTTTCTGCAGAAAACCTTGTTACATGGACAAAATACACTGGTTATGATCCAGAGGTAAGTTCATACGAACAAAACAACTTATATCCGGGAATTGATTTTGGTTCTTATCCAAACTCAAAAACATTCATCTCGGGCTTGAACGTAACTTTCTAAGTAAAAAAATATATCAAAATGAAAAAGATTATAATAACATTCCTTTTAAGTGCCGGACTATTTGTATCGTGCACGGATCTGGAGGTAACACCAACCTCTTTTGTAACCGAAGATAAATACTTTATAACCCAAGATGACGCCGTTGCGAGTGTAACTGCAGTTTATGCTTCTTTAAGCCTTGATCCGGGAGAGCAGAGTTTATTCGGAAGAAACCTTTATTTCCTTACAGATATGGGTTCTGATTATGCTGCGGCCGGAGTTTCTGCAACAAACCCACAAGTTAGAGCAATGAGCAGTTTAACGCATGATGCAACAAATGACCGTGTACAAGTCGCGTGGAGACAAATTTATGCAGGAATCAACAGAGCCAATATTTCTATTGATAATATCCCAAAAGTATCTGGTTCTGAAGTTGTAAAAACAAGATTAATTAATGAAGCTAAATTTATCCGCGGATTACTTTATTTTCAGGCTGTTCGTATTTGGGGCGGCGTTCCAATTGTTTTACACGAACCAACTTCAATTCAGTTAGAAAGTTTAAAATCAAGAAGAGAAACTGTAGATAATGTGTATGCTCAAATTATTTCAGATTTAACTGCTGCCGAAAGTTTACCTGCAGCTTATTCTGCTGCAGATGCGGGACGTGCCACTTCTGGAGCTGCAAAAGCAATTTTAGCAAAAGTGTATTTGACAAGAAAAGATTGGCCAAATGCTATTTTAAAAGCAAGAGAAGTAATTAACGGTGGATATGGTTATGCTTTGTTCGAAAACTTTCAGGACATTTTTACGAAAACAAAAAAGAATGGAAAAGAACATATTTTCTCTGTTCAGTTTGAGCCAAACCAAGCCGGAAACGGATCTAGCGGAAGCACATTTCAATCTACCTCATTTACTGGATTTACAGCAACTGAACCTGCAGATATTATTTCAGATGTAGCCTTGTTTTATGATATTTATCAACCTGGAGATACTCGTAGAGATGTAAGTTATGCTAAACAATTACTTAATCCAACAACCGGAACGCTGTATACTTTTCCTAAACCTATTTTCAAAAAATATTTGGATTTAACCAATTTAGCAACTCCAGGAAACGTAGCTATCAATTTCCCTTTAATTCGTTATGCAGACATTTTATTGTCTTTGGCGGAAGCCATAAATGAGCAAGGTGCACCAACTGCAGAAGCTTATGAATTGATTAATCAGGTAAGAAGAAGAGCTTACGGAAAACCAATTGCAACACCAGATGCAACTGTAGATTTAGTTGGATTAAACCAAACCACTTTTAGAGCTGCAATCCAAGAAGAACGTAAAAAAGAATTTGTTCAGGAAGGACAACGCTGGTTTGACTTAGTTCGTTGGGGAACTCTAGTTACTGAAGTGAAAAAAGTTACGGCTAAAAACTCGGTTTCAGAGAGAAACAATTTATATCCAATTCCGCAAAGCGAAAGAAATATTGATCCGGTAGGATTGCCACAAAATCCAGGTTATTAATAAAATGATTAAAAAACTGTTCATCCTTGCCCTTTTGGTTGCTGCACAATCTCACCTATTTGCACAAAAAAAGCAACCTAACATCATCGTGATTTTGGCGGATGATTTAGGTTTCTCAGATATTGGTGCTTTTGGCTCAGAAATTAAAACTCCAAACCTGGATAAACTTGCTAAAAACGGGCTTATTCTAAACCAGTTTTATAATGCAGGCCGCTGCTGTCCTTCGCGAGCTTCATTGCTCACAGGTTTGTATTCCCATCAGGCAGGTGTTGGAGACATGGTTCAGGACAAAGGAGTTCCAGCTTATCAGGGATATTTAAACGAACATTGTATCACTATTGGGCAAGCACTTAAACAGGCAGGTTACAGTACAATTGTTTCAGGTAAATGGCACGTTGGTTTAGTGCCATCAGCCTGGGCGGTTAACAGAGGATTTGATGATTCTTTTACTTTACAAAACAACGGGAGCAGTTATTTTAACTCGGAACCTTTATATAATGACGGAAGAAAAGTTACTTTTTTGAAAGGAGATAAAGAAATTATCCGCACGGATACTTCAACTTATCTGACTCAGGAAATTACCAATTTTGCCATTAGTTCTTTAGAAAAACAGCACAATCAGCAACAACCATTTTTTCTGTATGTTGCTTATAATGCTCCACATTGGCCCATTCAGGCATTGCCGGAAGATATTGCAAAATACAAAGGCAAATACCTGGGAGGTTGGGATAAATTGAGAGCAAGCCGTTTTAAAAAATTAAAAGAACTGGGAATCATTGATAAAAACTGGGACTTATCCAATCGTTTTGAAAAAGTACCGGATTGGGAAAAACTAAGTGTCGAAGAAAAAGACAAATGGGATACCCGAATGGCAATTTACGCTGCCATGATCGACAGAATGGATGCCGGAATTGGAGAAATCCTGCAGAAAGTCAAATCGTTGGGAGAAGAAGATAATACACTTATTCTTTTTCTTTCGGATAATGGCGGAAGTGCCGATGATGTAAAAAACTGGAATTATGTTACACAAAAAAATGGAACACCAGGATCAGCTGCATCAATTGATAGTTACGAAAGTCCGTGGGGAAATGTGAGTAACACGCCTTTTCAATTATTCAAAAAGAACACGCACGAAGGCGGAATTGCTTCTCCTTTTATTGCTTACTATCCAAAGCATATTAAGGCCGGAACAATAAGTAACAGAGTAAGTCATGTGATTGATATTTTCCCGACTTGTCTGGAATATGCCAATTTTCAATATCCTGATGCTTTTCAAGGAAAAAGTCTCACACCTTTAGAAGGAATCAGCTTAAAAAAGGAATTTGAAGGACAACAATCTAATGCGCATGAAGCTCTGTTTTGGGAACATGAAGGCAGCAAAGCAGTTAGAAAAGATAATTGGAAGGCTGTAGCCGAAAACAATCAGCCCTGGGAATTATACAATCTTGCTGAAGACCGAACAGAAACAAAAAACGTAGCAAAATTAGAACCGAAAATACTCGAAACCCTAATTGAGTTACATCAAAAATGGGCAGTAAAAGTAGGTGTCGAAGATTGGAATAAAATAAAATAACTCGCTGGGTATAATATTTAAACACATAGAAACATAGATTTTATAACTAAAAAAGAATGCAAAAAGAAACACATTTCTTTCACATAGTTAAACTCTGTGCATTTAAACTAAGTGAAACGCCTTTTTTGAGAGGACAGAAGCTATGTTTCTATGTGTTAAACATTAACATCAACGAGTCAAAATAGCAGAGTTAAACAGTGATTACGAATTAAATAACTTAAAATTTAATCTAATGAAAAAGTTTAAAAATAACATTGCAATCAAAAGTCCGCAAAAAGGCCTTTTGATTACTGCATTGCTTCTTGCACAATTGAGTTTTGCGCAAACAAAACCAGAAGAATTTAAAGGAGTTATTGGCAAAACCTTAGCCGAATCAAAAGAATATTGGCCGGAACCGGTTACAGCTCCTAAAGGCGCGCCAAATGTCGTTTGGATTATTCTGGATGATGTAGGTTATGGCGCTTCAAGCGCTTTTGGAGGTCAAATCGAAACTCCGGTTTTAGAGAGTTTAGCCAACAACGGATTGCGATATACCAATTTTCATACAACGGCAATTTGTGCTCCTACCCGTTCCGCTTTACTGACCGGAAGTAATTCGCATAAAGTACACGTTGGAGGATTCTCACACACCATAATGTCCGCAGGATTTCCGGGTTGGGACGGAAGATTACCTTCTAAAAACGGAACCGTTGCTGAGATTTTACGTGATAAAGGATACAATACTTTTGGCGTAGGTAAATATGGGATAACGCCTGACGAAGAAGCAACAGATGCCGGACCGTTTGATCATTGGCCAACCGGAAAAGGATTTGAACATTTCTACGGATTTTTGGGTTCTGCAACAGATCAGTACAAACCTGATTTAATTGAAGATCAAGCTCATATTACGCCTGACGGAAGACATCTTAGCGAACAAATAACCGATAAAGCAATTAGTTATATTCAGAAACAACAAAAAGCAGCGCCGGGAAAACCATTCTTTTTATACTATTCTCCCGCAGCCGTTCATGCACCTCATCAGGTAGCTCAAAAATGGAGCGATACTTATAAGGGAAAATTTGACGATGGTTGGGACGCTTACCGCGAAAAAACACTAGCCAATCAAAAGAAATTAGGAGTTATTCCTGCTGATGCTGTTTTACCGGAACGCAACTCACTTATTGCAGACTGGAAAAAATTAACTCCTGATCAAAAGAAAGTATATTCAAAATTCATGGAAGTTTATGCCGGATATTTGACTTATACCGATTACGAAATTGGAAGATTGATTACTTATTTAAAAGAAAGCAATCAACTGGAAAACACTGTTGTTTTTGTTTTGATTGGCGATAATGGAGCCAGTAAAGAAGGAACTTTACAAGGAGCTGTAGACAGACAAACCTATGTAAATGGAGATACGGAAGAAAAAGTATTCCAAAATAACTTAAATAGAATTGGCGAAATTGGAACAGCTCAAACCTACACCAATTATCCTTTGGGTTGGGCGCAAGCTACAAATACACCTTTCAAATATTGGAAACAAGATGCCAATTCTGAAGGAGGAACACATAATCCGTTGATTGTTTATTATCCAAAGGCAATCAAAACTCCGGGAATCAGAACGCAATACAGTCACGTAATTGATATTTTACCAACAACTCTTGATATTTTGGGCGTAAAAGCACCGGAATCTATTAGAGAAGTTAAACAAGACACGATTCAGGGATATTCATTTTACAATTCCTTGAATGATGCAAAAGCCGTTTCCTTACATAAAATTCAACATTATTACATCTTTGGATCAAGAGCCATTTATAATGACGGTTGGAAAGCAGCCGCCGCACATCATCCCAATTCAATTGAAGTAAAAGAAGCTTTGAATAATAAAGTAAATCTTCCTCCAAGTGATTTTGACAAAGATGTTTGGGAACTATACAACATCAACGAAGACTTTAACGAAAGAAAAGATTTGGCTAAAAAATACCCTGAAAAAGTAGCCGAATTAAAAAAACTTTTCGATCAGCAAGCCAAGAAAAACAATTTATATCCTTTAATAGACTGGCAGGATGTTTACCTGAGAAAAATACACAAAACGCCGTCTACCGAAGGAAAATCTGCTCAGGAATTATTAACCAAAGCAAACAAGTAAAAAAATTTACTTAAAAACTCTACTAAATCCATAGATAAATAAATATTAAAAAAAGAAATAATGAAAAAATTTGAAATTAACTCAAAAATCAAAAGCTCCGGAAAAGGGTTTTTGATTACTGCACTGCTGGCTGCACAATTTGGCTTTGCACAAGATACTCAAGAGTTCAAAGGAACAATTGGTAAAACATTAGCCGATTCTAAAGAATATTGGCCAGAGCCTGTAAAAGCGCCAAAAGGTGCACCAAATATTGTCTGGATTTTATTAGATGATGTTGGATTTGGAGCTGCAAGTGCTTTTGGGGGTTTAATCCAAACGCCTACTTTTGAAAATCTGGCAAATAACGGTTTACGTTATACTAACTTTCATACAACCGCAATTTGCGCTCCAACGCGTGCTGCATTATTAACCGGAAGAAATTCTGGAAGAGTGCACGAAAGCGGATTTTCACACACTATTTTATCGGCTGGTTTTCCGGGCTGGGACGGAAGAATTCCTTCTGATAAAGGAACAATTGCAGAGATTTTACGTGAAAACGGATACAACACTTTTGCCGTTGGTAAATACGGTGTAACTCCAGATGAAGATGCTACAGATGCAGGTCCGTTTGACAGATGGCCAACCGGAAAAGGTTTCGATCATTTCTACGGATTCCTTGGTTCTCAAACAGATCAATACAATCCTGATTTAGTGGAAGATCAGGCGCATGTGAAACCAGACGGACGTCACTTAAATGAATTAATTACAGATAAAGCAATCAGCTATATTCAAAAACAACAAAAAGCGGCACCTGGAAAACCATTCTTTTTATACTATGCGCCGGGAGCTGTTCATGCACCTCATCAGGTGGCTGAAAAATGGATCGAGCCTTACAAAGGAAAATTTGACGAAGGTTACGATGTGTACCGTGAAAAAGTATTAGCAAACCAAAAGAAATTAGGTGTTGTTCCTGCGAATGCGGTATTACCAGAGCGTAATGCACTAATTACAGAATGGAAAAAATTAACTCCGGATGAAAAGAAAGTATACGCAAGATTCATGGAAGCTTACGCTGGTTTCCTGACTTATACTGATGCTGAAATTGGAAGAGTGGTTAATTATCTAAAAGAAAGCAACCAGCTTGACAACACTTTGATTTTTGTTGCTATTGGCGATAACGGAGCAAGTAAAGAAGGAACTTTACAAGGAACAATCAACCAAAGTTTATTCTCTCAAGGAAAAACAGAAGCAGAAAATCTTCAAAGTAATTTAAACAATATTGGAGAAATTGGAACTGCAAAAGGTTTAAATACAAACTATCCTTTAGGATGGGCGCAGGCAACAAATGTTCCTTTTAAAAACTGGAAACAAGATGCACATTCTGAAGGTGGAACTCGTAACCCGTTAATTGTTTTTTATCCAAATGGAATTAAAGACAAAGGCGGAATTAGAAATCAATACAGCCACGTAACCGATTTACTGCCAACAACTTTAGAAATTGCAGGAATCAAAGCTCCGGAATATATCAAAGGAATTAAACAAGATATTATTCAGGGATCTTCTTTCCAGGCTTCTTTAGATAATCCAAAAGCAGAATCTTTGCACAAAGTTCAGTATTACTACATCTTTGGAAACAGAGCTATTTATAAAGACGGATGGAAAGCGGCTGCGGCACATTTACCAGATTCATTTGCTGTAAAACAATCTTTAGGTAAAAACGAAAAACCTGTTGCAAGCAATTTTGATACTGATGTTTGGGAATTATACAACTTAAACGAAGATTTCAACGAACGCAACAACCTTGCTAAAAAATATCCTGAAAAGTTAGCTGAACTTCAGAAATTATTTGATGAGCAGGCAAAAGAAAACAATGTATATCCATTGATTGACTGGCAGGATGTTTACAACAGAAGAATCCACAATACTGGAGCTGACAAAGGTAAAACGTTACAGGATTTAGTAAAACAAGTAACTAAACCTGCAGATACAGAAACTGCAAAATAATCATTTACACAAACCTGCAAGGTTTTCAAAACCTTGTAGGTTTTTCAATAAAAACAGAAGATTCTAACAAATTAGTGAAAAAATAAAAAATAAAACTCTACTATATCCATAGAATTAGAAGTTAAATTATTTATTTTTACATTAACATATTAAAATTCAAAAAGATATGAAACGAGTAGATTATGAAATCATAGGAAAAAAAATTGTCGTTGGGGCAATTGTATTTTTAGTTCCGCTGGTAATATTAGCCGGGGGTTTAGCATTAATTAATCAATTTTTAAAATAAGAAATCATGGCAATAGTTCAAAAAGAAAAACTAACAAGAGATTTAAGTATCAGTTTATTAATTTACAGTTTGCCTGTAGTGGCAATTTTCCTGTATTTTAAATTAACAGGCGGAGCGGTAAGCGAATCGCATATTGCACTTCCTTCATTTTTAGAATTCGCAAAACCGGCATTCGAAAACATCCGCACGTGGGGATTAACCGTTTTTATGGTGGTTTTGGGAATTATAGAATTTGCAGCAGGTCTTTACGATGACGAATGGACAGGCGAAGAACGTAAAGTAGATATCGTTTGTTTCTTAGCTCCAAAATTACTTTTACCTCCTGTAATTGCATTTTTCAGCTTAACAGCTTTACCATATTTATTACCAAATTTAGCTAACACACTTTCATGGGTTCCGTTTTGGGGAGGATTTTTCCTAATCGCAATTGCCGATGATTTAACACAATACTGGTACCACAGATTACACCATCAAGTTCCGTTTTTATGGCGTTTTCACAGAACACACCACTCTGCTCCATATATGGGAATGGCGATGGCTTCAAGACAAAACTTTATTTACACGGTTTTCTTTTCTCAAATTTATTTGACTGCAACTTTAACCTATTTAGGTTTAGGATTACCGGCTTTATTTGTTTTGGTAATTAAAAGTTTCATCACTTTAGGCGCACATTCAAGCATTGCATGGGACAAACCATTTTACAAATACAGAGTTTTACATCCAATTGCATGGGTTTTAGAAAGATTGATTTCTACTCCGGCAACACACCACGCACACCACGCAGATACAAGCGGTGACGGTGTTGGACACTTTAAAGGAAACTTCGGAAACATGTTTTTCATTTGGGATATGATTTTTGGAACTGGATTAATCACTCGTAAATTCCCGGAATCTTACGGAACAAAATCATACAAACAAGAAGAATGGTACGCACAATTTTTATGGCCAATATTCAAATCTAAAAAAGAAGGAAGTTCTCTTGCCGAAGGTGTATTAGCATTTCCTCTAAAAGCAAAACCTGTAGAAAAAGCAGCAGAAACTGTTGAACAAACTCCGGTTTTAGAACAAGCTTAATCTTAAAAAGCAATAAAAATATAAAGTACGGCAGTGTATTCAAATTAACCTTGAATACGCTGCCAGCTTTTATCAAAACTATACTGTTATGAAAAATAAAATAAATATTATTACACTAATCCTGCTGTTTACAATAGTAGGTTTTTCTCAAAATAAAAGTTCAAATACCGTTTCATTAGATGTTTATTACAGTAAAATTCAGGCTGAAAAAAAACCGCAGATAATTGATGCCCGAGGTGCAGAAGAATTTGCCCTAAACCATATTAACGGCGCAGTAAACTTCAATTTAGAGTCAAAAGATTATGCCGAACAAGTTGCAAAACTAGACAAATCAAGACCTGTTTTCACTTACTCGATTGGTGCAGGAAGAAGCGTTTGGTTAGCAGACGATTTATTAAAAAAAGGTTTCAAAGAAGCCTACAGTTTAGAAGGCGGAATTGCGAACTGGATTGGAAATGGAAAACCTTTTTATGCCAATTCTAAAAGCAAATTAACCTTAGCCGAATACAATAAAATCATTGCCGATAATAAAACTGTTTTGGTTGATATTGGTTCAAAATATTGTGGTGCTTGTATAAAAGTAAAACCAGTTCTGGAAACCATTAGAGCACAATACGGAGAAAATTTAAAAATCGTAGAAATCGAATTAGAAACCAGCCCTCAGGTAATTGCCGATTTAAAAATCGTAAAGGTCTTCCCTACTTTGATCTTATATCAAAATGGTAAAATCGTTTTCAAAAAAGACGGTTTAGGCGATTTAAAAAATGATGTTGATGTTGCTTTGGCTTCGAAATAAATTCAAATCATCATTCTTAAAATACATGAAAACTTTGTCAAAGTTTCAAACTTTGACAAAGTTCGCTACAATCGTGTCAGTCTGAGCGAAGTCGAATGTCAGGCTGAGCGAAGTCGAAGCCCGCGCTAGAAACTCTACAAAGATTGAATTTTCGTGACGGAGCTACTTGTGTGGGCTTCGACTTCGCTCAGCCTGACAAACTGTACATGAAAAAATTAAACAACACAAACCAAAATATAACTAACCCATAATGGCAAACTATAAAAAAATAACCAAGATTATTCTACCCATTTTATTAGTGCTTCTTATCCTCGCAGCATTTTTATTCTGGCCCATAAATACAGACGGAACATTAATTAAAGCTGATGAAAAACTAGAAGAAGGAAAAACAGCATTTCTGTCTCAAAAAGATACAACTTCAGCAAAAAAGCCAAACATTATCATTCTCGTTGCCGATGATTTAGGCAAATATGATATTTCTCTTTATGGAGGAAAATCAACTCCAACACCTCAAATTGATTCGCTTGCAGCTTCTGGAGTAACTTTTACAGATGGATATGTTTCGGCATCGATTTGTTCGCCATCGCGTGCGGGATTATTAACCGGACGCTATCAGGAACGTTTCGGGCATGAATATCAGCCGGGAGATCGTTATCCGAAAAACAATTTAGAATATTATGCTTTCAAATATTTAATCAACACAAACAGCTGGCGATTAAATGATAAAATAAACTATCCAAACGAAGCTTCAATTGCAACGCAGGGTTTACCAAAATCTGAAATTACATTTGCTGATTTAGCCAAAAAACAAGGTTACAACACCGCAATTATTGGAAAATGGCATTTAGGTCATAATAAAGGATTTTTTCCTTTAGACAGAGGTTTCGATTACCATTACGGATTTTATCAGGCATTCTCGCTTTACACACCCGAAGATGATAATCCGGATATCATTAATCATCATCATAAAGATTTTACTGATAAAACGATTTGGGGTAATGGCCGCGTTGGAATTGGTCAAATCCGCCGCGACACCACCATCATAAAAGATAAAAAATATTTAACCGAAACTTTTGCAGATGAAGCTGAAGCTTTTATTGATAAAAATAAAAACAAACCGTTTTTATTGTATGTTCCGTTTAATGCGCCGCATACGCCATTTCAGGTTCGAAAAAAATATTACGATCGTTTCCCGAATGTAAAAGACGAAAACAAACGCGTTTATTTTGCCATGATCAGCGCACTTGACGATGCCATTGGAAGAATCAGGGAAAAAGTAAAAAAAGAAGGTTTAGAAGAAAACACCTTAATCTTTTTTATAAGCGATAACGGCGGTGCCGATTATACTTTTGCGACAACAAACGCACCATTAAAAGGCGGAAAATTTTCTCATTTTGAAGGTGGAATAAATGTTCCGTTTGCACTTTCGTGGAAGGGAAAAATCAAGCCGCATACTGTTTATAAAACTCCTGTAAGTTCTTTGGATATTTTTAGCACAATTGCAGCCGTTACTCATTCTGGTTTACCAAAAGACAGAGTTTATGACGGAGTTGATTTAGTAGATGTTGTAAACAGCAATAAAGAAGCACACAAAGATTTATACTGGCGTTCGGGCGATGCAAAAGCCATTCGAAGCGGTGACTGGAAATTAATCATCAGCGGAAAAACGCATGAAAAATGGTTGTATGATTTATCAAAAGACAAATCTGAAACGACAGATCTGGCCGCAAAAAATCCTGAAAAAGTAAAAGAATTACAAACTGCTTTACAAACTTGGGAAAAAGGTTTAATCAAACCACTTTGGCCTAATTTGACTTATTATGAATTCGACTTTGGTAAACAAAAATACTTTGTTGATTTATAACAATTACAACAGTCCTGCAAGGTTTCCAAAACCTTGTAGGTCTTTCATTTTAAATACTATATCACTAACTAATACCTACAAGGTTTTGAAAACCTTGCAGAAAATCAAAAAATAAATGTCAACTCAACCTAAACAATTTAACATACACGAAGACTGGACAGTCGTAATTTTAGGATTTATAATCATCGGGATTTCCCTTTTTATATTTCTTCCCGAAGTTCCTGTTTTCGGCTGGTCAAACACTTCCGATTTATTTACGAAAGTATTTGATTTAGCCAATCTTAAAATCCTTTTAATTCAGTTTTTATATCTCATTTCAATTGGCACAATTGGAGCTTTTTTAATTGGAAGATCCGTAAAATATTTTCTATTGACTTTTCCGATAGTTTATCTTTTAACCTTGATTGCACTTATTCTCGCAGGAAATTCCGCCATAAAATCCATCAATTTAGAAGCCGTAATTTTTAGTTTGATAATTGGTTTAGCAATTGGAAATTTCTTCAAACTTCCGGAATGGTTTCGTTCATCGCTTTCCACAGAAATTTTTGTAAAAATCGGATTGGTTTTATTGGGAACCGGAGTAATTTTTTCAGATATATTAAAGGCAGGTTCATTAGGCTTAATTCAGGCATTGGTTGTTGTGATATCCGTCTGGTATTTTGCCTTTTGGCTTTGCCGAAAATTAAAAGTCGACGATGAACTAACGATGATGATTTCGAGTGCCGTTTCTATCTGCGGCGTTTCGGCAGCCATTGCAACTTCAGGCGCAATCAAAGGCGATTCAAAGAAATTATCCTATGTCATTTCGATTGTTTTGGTAACAGCAATTCCCATGATGATTTTCATGCCGATTATTGCCAAATATTTCAATTTTCCCGAAGAAGTAACCGGAGCCTGGCTTGGCGGAAGTATTGACACTTCTGGAGCCGTTGTTGCGTCTGGAACTTTGGTTGGCGAAACCGCTTTAAAAATCAGTACAATTGTAAAATTCTCTCAAAACGTTTTGTTAGGATTAGCTGCTTTTGCCATTTCGGTTTATTGGACGTATTCGCATAATACTACTTCAGAAGCTGTGGAATCAAAACCAACTTTAAAAGTAATTTGGGAACGTTTTCCAAAATTCGTAATTGGTTTTATCGGTGCTTCTTTAATCTTCTCCTTTTTAATTTCTCCCGAAACCAGAGACGGCGTAAAAGACAGTTTAAAAAACCTGCAGGGAATTTGGTTTGCATTAGCTTTTACAAGTATTGGTTTAGAAACTAATTTTAAAGATTTATTGAGTAATAATAGTCGTAAACCATTGTACGCTTTTTTAATTGCACAATTATTCAATGTGATTGTTACGTTGATTATTGCCTTTTTGTTATTTGGTTAATTTTTTTTTGCCACGAATTACACGAATTTGCACGAATTAATTTGTGTAAATTCGTGTAATTCGTGGCAAAACCATTTAGTATGTCATTGCGAGTAACGAAGCAATCTCATTAGCTAAATCAAACTTTATGTCTCATTGTTAGTGTGGTTGCTTCGTTCCTCGCAATGACTCAAGTATTTTTTTTATTTTTAGACATAAATTTCAAAATGCTAAAAATCAACAAACTAAACCTAAAACCAAAACCCACACCCTATTATATCACATCTTTTTTTCAAAAAAAGCAAAGATTAATTTGGATATTACAATATTAAATATAACTTTGTCTATAGAATTAGTAGAGTTTAAAATTAAAAACTTACATTTTGAAAACAACAGTCAATAATACGTATCACATTCTTCGTAAAAAACACACTTATAACGCCTCTTGTTATATGTGCAGCTGTTGTTAATTCCTCCTTATACGTTCGTTTTGAATCGGTTTAAAATTAAAATCGGAAACTATGAATCGAACAGTGTTTATTCCCAAATTATACTGAAATATTCCTTTGATGCTTTTGCATCAGAAAATATCACGTTATACTAAATCAAAATGAAAATGGAGACGACAAACTAACATTCTTTTTGATTACCAAAGGTCATTTCTGCGGCAACAGAAATGACCTGATTTTAAGAACATTTATCACTTACAAAAACAAAAAACAAACAACAAAAAGTACATTGCAATGAATACAAAAATTACAAAACTTCTTTTTTCTATTCTCTTAACCGGAGTTGCAACTTCTCACGAGTTACATGCTCAAACAGAATCAAAACCTAATATTATTTTGATTTTGGTTGACGATATGGGTTATTCAGATTTAGGAAATTATGGTTCAGAAATTAAAACACCAAATCTGGATAAGCTAGCTACAGAAGGTTTACGCTTACGCGAATTTTACAATAACTCAATTTGTGCGCCAACACGAGCTTCCCTCCTAACCGGACAATATCAGCATAAAGCCGGAGTTGGATTTTTTGATGTCAATTTAGGATTACCAGCTTATCAGGGTTACTTAAACAAAGAATCTTTGACATTGGGAGAAGTTTTCCGTTCCGGAGGTTACAGCACGCTTTTATCGGGAAAATGGCACGTTGGTTCTGAAGACCAGGCGCAATGGCCCAACCAAAGAGGTTTTGATAAGTTTTACGGAATCTTAAAAGGAGCATCGAATTATTTTGATACAAAACCACTTCCGTTTGGAAAAACGCCATATCCGGTAAAATTAATCCGCAATAATGAAGAATTACATCCAAAAGACGATTCGTATTATTTTACAGATGAAATAGGAAATAATGCCGTCACTTTCCTTGACGAGCAAAACAAAGAAAACAAGCCTTTCTTTTTATACTTAGCTTTTACGGCGCCACACTGGCCGCTGCAGGCAAAACCAGTTGATATTGCTAAATACAGAGGGAAATTTGATGAAGGCTGGGATGTTTTAAGAGAAAAGAGAATCCAGAAACTAAAAGCCAGCGGAATTTTACCTGCCGATCAAACTATATCGCCAAGAGATCCTGAAGTTCCGGAATGGAATAAGTTAAGCTACGACGAAAAACAATTCTGGAAAGCTAAAATGGAAGTATACGCCGCTATGGTCGACAATATGGATCAAAACGTTGGCAAAGTTCTGGACAAATTAAAAGCGCTTAAAAAAGACAAAAACACATTGATTGTTTTTATTTCAGATAATGGCGCTCAAGGCGGATTCAATACGTATAACCCGCTAGGAAGAGGCTTGGTTCGAAATGACGGACCAGTTGGAACGTCAGGTTCATTTGATTATCAGGAACAAAACTGGGCTTATTTATCAAATACTCCGTTGCAGCAATATAAAAATAATATGCACGAAGGCGGTTTTAGTTCTCCGTTTATTGCGTGGTTTCCATCCAAAATAAAAGCAGGCAGAATCGAAAAAGGAACCGGGCATATTATTGACCTCGCTCCTACTTTCTACGAATTAGCCGGAATAGAATACCCAAAAGAATATAATGGTGTGACGACAAACGCTTTGGTTGGAAAAAGTTTGTTGCCTGTTTTATTTAATAATGTTTCTCAGGTCGATAGAGGCGCACCATTATTTTGGGAAAGAGCAGGAAACAGAGCAGTTCGCGACGGGAAATGGAAATTGGTTTCGATTTATCCTTCTTACGAATGGGAATTATACGATCTTGAAAAAGACCGAGGCGAAACTACTAACGTAGCACAGCAAAATCCGGGAATTGTAAACAAACTTTCGGCTTCTTATTTTGAATGGGCAGACAAAACTGGAGTGGTTGAATACAGTAAATTCAAACTAAAACCAGAGACAATGCCGGGCGGTGCGGCGTTGAAAAAATAAAATTATTTTCTAACCATAAAATTAAATCAATATGAATTCATTTTATCAGGAAATTGCAAGACAACATCAGGAATTATTAATACTTCCTGAAAAGAAATTAATCCATCAGTTTATAGATGAATTGTTTTCGATTTTGTTTTCGAATACTTCAAAATCCTACGGTATTGTGGCTATAATTGAAAATAAATTTGACGGATTAGAAAAACAATTTGATGAGCTGGTTTTAGACTTTGCTCCTAAAAATCAAAATACAAAAAGGCAGACGGAAACCTTTTTTGAAGCCCTGCCCTATTTACATAAAAAAGCGTTGAATGACGCTCAAACTATTTTTGCAAAAGATCCTGCAGCCAAATCTTTAGAAGAAGTATTATATTCGTATCCAGGTTTTTTCGCTATTGCCGTTTATCGATTTTCTCATCAGCTTTGGAAGCAGGATTTAAAATTATTAGCCAGAACAATTTCAGAATATGCGCATATTAAAACCAGCATCGAAATTCATCCGGGAGCCAAAATAGGAAATGATTTTGCAATTGATCACGGCACCGGAATCGTTATTGGCGAAACCACAATTATTGGCAATAATGTTCAAATTTATCAAGGCGTTACGCTTGGTGCTTTGAGCGTTAAAAAAGAGGAAGCTTTTATCAAAAGGCATCCTACAATTGAAGACAACGTTATTATTTACGCCAACAGCACAATTCTTGGCGGACAAACAACTGTAGGCAGAGATTCTATTATTGGAGGAAATGTATGGCTGACGTATTCTGTACCTTCCAATTCGGTTGTTTACCATAAAAATGAGATGAAGGTTAAGGACAATAATCCTTTTCCCGAACCCATTTTTTATTCTATTTAAAATTGAGTGAATGTTTTAACACATAAACCGTCTTGTAAACTTTGTCAAAACACAAAGTTTGTCATTCCGAGGAACGAGGAATCGCACTCGAAACTCGACAAAGATTGGCGATTTTGTTTGCGGAATTACTTGTGCGATTCCTCGTTCCTCGGAATGACAAAAAAAGTGTTTAAACTACTCAATAATTGAAGCATAAAAATATCAAACACATGAAATATCAGAACATTTTAGAAACCATTGGCAATACGCCGCACATCAAGCTCAACAAGCTTTTTAAAACCCACGAGGTATGGATTAAATTAGAAAAAGCAAATCCGGGATCGAGTATCAAAGACAGAATTGCACTGGCAATGATTGAAGATGCGGAGAAAAAAGGACTTTTAAACCCCGATTCTATCATTATTGAACCAACATCCGGAAATACCGGAATCGGACTTTCGCTTGTGGCAGCCGTAAAAGGTTACAAAGTAATTATTGTAATGCCGGAATCGATGAGCGTGGAACGCCGAAAAATTATTGAAGCGTATGGTGCTGAATATGTTTTGACGCCGAGAGAAAAAGGAACTTCCGGAGCGGTTGAAAAAGCAAATGAACTGGCTTCAACAATTAAAAACTCTTTTCTGCCTTCGCAATTTACCAATCGTGCTAATGTTGAAGTTCACGAAAGAACAACCGCACAGGAAATTTTAGCCGATTTCCCGGACGGAATTGATTATCTAATTACTGGAGTTGGAACAGGCGGTCACATTACCGGAGTTTCTAAAATATTAAAACAGCATTTTCCAAATTTAAAAACGATTGCCGTTGAGCCTGCGCTTTCGCCTGTTTTAAGCGGCGGTATTCCTGCTCCTCACCCATTACAGGGAATTGGTGCCGGATTTATTCCTGAAGTTTTTAACAGAGAATATATCGATGAAATTGTTACTATCGAAAAAAATGACGCTTTTTCATTCGCAAAAAAATTAACCAAGGAAGAAGGAATTTTTGGAGGAATTTCAACCGGAGCTGCATTAGCTGCCGTTTCTAAAAAACTGAAAAATATTCCCGAAGATGCCGTAATCCTGACTTTTAATTATGACACTGGAGAGCGTTATCTTTCTGTTGAAGAATTATTCGATTTTTTCTCCTAAAAAACAACAAGTCAAAATCTTACAATAAAATAAAACCCGTAATTTTAAGAAATAAATCTTAGAATTGAATAAAAATAAAATAATTAACCGAAAAACCTTAAAACTATGGCAGAATTAGAAAAACAACAGACCGCATTAGGCGATGTTGCTGCAAGACAGTTAGCAATTGCAACTCGTACCGTTCCTCAAATTGGAACTATTACTCCACGCTGGTTAACGCATTTACTACATTGGGTTCCGGTAGAATCGGGTGTATTTCGTTTGAATAAAGTAAAAAATGCCAATCATATCGAAGTAGATTGTTCGGCACGTGATGAAAGAGTTTTACCAAATACTTTCGTTGATTATATCGAAAATCCAAGAGAATACAATCTGGCTGCTGTACAAACAATTGTTGATGTACATACGCGTGTTTCTGATTTATACAGCAAACCATACAACCAGATTTCAGAACAGCTTCGTTTAGCTATCGAAACTATTAAAGAACGTCAGGAAAGCGAATTAATCAATAATAAAGATTATGGATTATTAAGCAACGTTGCACCTTCGCAAATTATAAAAACAAGAACGGGCGCACCAACTCCGGATGATTTAGATGAATTGTTGACAAAAGTGTGGAAAGAACCAGGTTTTTTTCTTTTACATCCTTTAGCAATTGCAGCTTTTGGACGCGAATGTACACGTCGTGGAGTTCCGCCGCCAACAACTTCTTTATTTGGATCACAATTTTTAACATGGAGAGGGATTCCGCTTATTCCATCTGATAAATTACCAATCGTAAAAGGAAAATCAAAAATTATTCTTTTAAGAACAGGTGAAAGCCGTCAGGGCGTCATCGGATTAATTCAGCCAGGTTTACAAGGCGAACAATCTCCTGGATTATCAGTTCGTTTTATGGGAATTAATGAAAGAGCCATTGCTTCTTATTTAGTATCTCTTTATTGTTCTTTGGCTATTTTGGTAGATGATGCTATTGCTGTTTTAGAAGATGTAGAAATAGGAAAGTATCATGAGTACAAGTATTAATAACAGCGGTTTACCAAACATCGACGATTTGCAAAATTTGGCAAACGAGTTGTTTAAAGCTTTACCTAATGAATTTCCAAAAGAAATCTCATTAAGTCCGGATAAAGCCGAACATCCTCGTGCAACAAAAATTGCAGAAACGATTTTGCATGCCGGAAATGTTGATCAGTTTGGTCAGTTTCCTGTCGCAAGTCCGTCGAGTACGGTACCTTCTCCGCCTGCATTTAGCGGATTTGGAGCTTCTCCATCTGTAATAAATTACGGAAATGGAGCTTCAGCTTTGTACCCAAATGCCGGAGCAGGATTTGATCCGCAAAACAGAAATTCATCTTCAGGAGTTCAGGAAAACCACGATTTAAATATCAATGATCCGCATACGGGATTTCATGATATTAATTTGAAAAACGGAAAATCTCCACAACTCAATGAAGAAAGTCTTTTTTCGGGTTTTTCTTTGAATCATCAATATTTGCCATTTCAAACAGAGAATTCTTCTTTTGAGATTGAATTACAAGCTGCTTTGGCATCTGTTGATACACAATTTAGAAAACGTGAAGATTTTCCGTTAAACGGAAATGAAACAACCAATTCATACTATTTTTTAGGTCAGAATCCTTTTGCTTTTGATAAAAGAAGTACGGATATCATTGTTGGAAATTCATTCGAACATAAGGAAATCAATCTTTTTAAAGGTCATCATTTTGATGCTGCATTGGTAAAAAAGGATTTTCCGATTTTAAGAGAAACCGTAAACGGAAAACCATTAGTTTGGTTTGATAACGCGGCAACAACGCAAAAACCACAATCGGTTATTGATAGAATTGCATATTTCTACGAACATGAAAATTCAAACATTCATCGTGCGGCACATGAACTGGCTGCCCGCGCCTCTGATGCGTATGAAGCCGCTCGTGAAAAAGTAAAAGCTTTTTTAAATGCTTCTTCTGTAAATGAAATTGTGTTTGTGAGAGGCGCAACTGAAGGAATAAATCTGGTAGCTGCAACCTGGGGCGAGCAGAATTTAAATTCGGGAGATGAAATTATTGTGAGTAATCTGGAACATCATGCTAATATTGTTCCGTGGAAACGTCTTGCTGATAAAAAAGGCTTGAAATTAAGAGTAATTCCTGTTGACGATGACGGTCAGATTCTGCTTGACGAATATGCAAAACTACTGAACTCAAAAACACGTTTGGTTGCTTTTACACAAGTTTCAAATGCATTGGGAACGGTAACTCCGGCGAAAAAAATAGTTGAAATGGCACACGCTGCCGGAGCAAAAGTTTTGATCGACGGCGCACAATCTGTTTCGCACATGAAAGTTGACGTGCAGCATTTAAATCCGGATTGGCTGGTTTTCTCAGGACATAAATTATTTGGTCCAACGGGAATTGGAGCATTATACGGAAAAGAAGATTTACTAAACGAAATGCAGCCGTATCAATCTGGCGGAAACATGATTCAGGACGTAACTTTTGAGGAAATAAAATACCACAAAGCTCCGAATCGTTTTGAAGCCGGAACCGGAAATATTGCTGATGCCATTGGTCTTGGCGCAGCAATCGATTATGTAACCAAATTAGGAATTGAAGCTATTGGTCAATACGAGCATTATTTGTTAGAATATGCCACAAGACTTTTAAAAGAAATTCCGGGTGTACGATTAATTGGAACTGCAAAAGATAAAGCAAGTGTATTGTCTTTTAATTTACAAGGTTATTCAAACGATCAGGTTGGACAAGCTTTAAATAAAGAAGGTGTTGCTGTAAGAACCGGACATCATTGTGCGCAGCCTATTTTACGCAGAATGGGAGTTGAAACAACTGTTCGCCCTTCATTAGCATTTTATAATACAACCGAAGATGTCGACACTTTTATTAAAACCATTTGGGAGCTTAAAAAAGTTAGATTCTAAAAAAATAGAGAGAATGTATTTGATACATTCTCTCAAAAAAGATAATTGCTTTTTTTGATATTTTAAGTAATTATACCCTGAAAGCGATTGTTTTATAACAGTCGCTTTTTTTATTAAAACTACGTTTTTTTGCGCTAAAAAAACAGCATTTTTTTTAACGAAAATATTCTGCCTTACATTTTTATCAAAAAATCAAACAATTTTCATCAAAAACCAACAAACACGTATAGAAAAGTTATCAATATCACAAAACTGGTTATAATTGTTATTTTTAGTGTTAAATTATCACTAAAAATTAACATTAAATTAGGATATTTGAGAGACTAATTTAAACGAAATGAATATGAAAATTAAATTAAAACATTACTTGTGGTTGTTTTTACTATTTGTACAAATAGCTGCAGCACAAGAATCGATTTCCGGAAAAGTAACAGATAAAAAAGGCCTGCCAATTCCCGGAGCAAATATTGTAGTACAGGGAAAAAATATCAGTTCTCAAACTGATTTTGACGGTCTATTTAAAATCGCCGCTAAAAAAGGCGAAATATTGGTTGTAACTTATGTAAGTTATAAAACTGTAGAAGTTCCTGCTTCTAATAATATTACAATCCAACTCGATGAAGTTCAAAATGAACTTGAAACCGTAGTTGTTGTAGGTTACGGAACACAATCGAAAAGAAATCTAACGGATAATATCGCGCGTGTAACTGCAAAAGATATCCAGCAGATTCCGGTTTCAAACGTACAAAATGCTTTGGTTGGAAAATTGGCCGGAGTTCAAATTACGCAGACAAACGGTAAGGTAGACGGAGGTATTAATATTCGTGTGCGTGGTGCGGCGAGTATTAGTGCAGGCACGCAGCCTTTGTATGTTCTTGACGGAATTCCGTTAATTAATGATGATGAATCAAGCAACGGTGCGCCAACCAACCCGTTATTGACTTTAAGTACTAATGAAATTGAATCTATAGACGTTTTAAAAGATGCGTCTTCGGCAGCAATTTATGGTGCACGTGGAGCAAACGGAGTTGTTTTAATTACGACTAAAAAAGGACGCGAAGGAAAAGGTACTTTCACCGTAAACCTTTCGCAAGGAGTTAGTGAGGCTACACACAAAAGAAAATGGCTAAACGCTAAGCAATACGTTGAATTATTGCAGGAAGCCGGAAGAAATGTCAATGACTTAGAATCTGTTGAAGATGAGTTAGAATATCTATCTCAGGGAACAGACTGGAGAAATGGTGAGGTCGATACAAACTGGCAGGATATTGCTTTGAGAACAGGCTATACTACAGACGCTGATTTTTCAGCTTCTGGAGGAGATGAAAAAACAAAGTATTTCTTTTCTGGCGCGTACAATAATACAACGGGTATTGTAGACAGTAATACGTTAGAAAGATTTACAGCCAGAACAAACGTATCACATAAAGTTACAGATCGTTTAACTTTAGGAATGAACCTTGGTTTTTCGAGATCTTTAATTCACAGGGTTCAGGATGATAATTCATTTTCTTCTCCACTTCAATCTGTTGCTCAGGCGCCAATTTCGCCGGCAAGATTAGAAGACGGAAGTGCAAACCCTAATACAGAATATTCAAACTACCTTTTAGCAAAAGATAATACGTTCTGGAAAACGATTATGCGCAGACTTACAGGTAAACTTTTTGCTGAATTTAGAATCCTTAATTCATTAAAATTTAATTCTGATTTCTCATACGATCTTTTATCACAAACAGAAGATTACTGGCAAGGTAAAAATGCTCCTTTTATGGCAACTGACGGAGCTGTATTTGCGACTTCTGTAAATACAGAAAATTATGTTTCGAGTAACTATTTTACATTTGATAAAACATTTGCAGAAAAACATACTTTTAACGTTGTAGCTGGTATGGAATTCAACAAATACAACAGAAGATATCAGGATGTAAATAGTATTTATTTCTCTAGTGATGATTTTCAAACTGTTGACGGTGGTGCTGAAGTAAATGAAGGTCACGGAAATGAAACGGATTATGCGTTTGTTTCTCAATTTGGAAGATTGAATTATTCTTTCCAGAATAAATATCTTTTAAAAGCCAGTATTCGTCGTGATGGTTCATCTCGTTTTGGTAAAAATGAACGCTTTGGAGTTTTCCCAGCCTTCTCTGCAGGATGGGTTATTTCGCAGGAAGAATTTTTAAAGGATAGTAAAGCGATTTCAAACTTAAAAATAAAAGGAAGCTGGGGTAAATTAGGAAATGCCGAAATCGGGAATTTTGCTTCTCGTCAGCTTTACAGACCAAATCCTTATAATTTGAAATCAGGGCTTACTTTCGATCAGCCTGGTAATGATGATTTGACTTGGGAAAAATCAGCTCAAACAGATTTTGGTTTTGAAATTGGTTTTATAGACAGATTTTCTATTGAAGCAGATTATTACCAAAAAGATACTGACGGGTTATTATTTGAAGTTCCATTACCTATAAGTTCTGGAGCTGCTTCTATCAATAAAAATATTGGAAAAATAAGAAGTAATGGTTTTGAGCTTACTATCAACACTAAAAACATCGACACTGAAAACTTTAAATGGAATACCAGTTTCAATTTGACAACAAATGAATCAAAGGTTAAATCGCTTCCAAACGATAACAGAGACATTATAGTTGGATACAATATAAACAGAGTTGGAGAAAACATTTCCTCTTTCTATTTAGTTGAATATGCAGGGGTTGACCCAGATAATGGAGATGCTTTATTTTACAAAAACACTAAAAAAGCCGATGGTACACTCGACCGTACTACAACAAGAAATTATAGTGAAGCAGAACGTATTATTGCAGGAAACCCTTTCCCTACTTTAATGTCTGGTTTAACAAACACTATTCTTTACAAAGGTTTTGATTTTACCTTTACATTTCAGGGAGAATGGGGTGCGAGTATTTATAATTCAGCAGGGATTTATCAATCAACTGCGGCTGATTATTTTGACAACCAAACAGCTGATCAGTTAAACAGATGGCAAAAACCAGGAGACATAACAAATGTTCCTCAAGCCAGATTTGGAGGTTCAAATGGTACACAAGATTCTTCTCGTTACCTTGACAAAGCCGATTTTGTTCGTTTAAGAAATTTAACTTTAGGTTACACACTTCCTAAAGATGTTTTGAAAGATTTAGGAATGAGTAGTTTAAGAGTTTACTTTACTGCTGTAAACTTATTGACCTTTACAAACTACAAAGGAAACGATCCAGAAGCAAGAAGAGATGACAGCGGAATTGGAGAAGATTTTTATTCAGCACCTCCAGCGAGAACAACAGCAATTGGTGTAAACTTTAATTTTTAAAAAGAAAAAGATGAAAGCAAATAAACTAATCCTATTTATATTTTTCGCTGCGTTTTTTACAAGCTGCGAAAATGAATTAGACATAGAACCTAAACAGAGAGAAGATGCTAATACAACATTAAGTACCGAAACCGGAGTAACAAATGTACTAACCGGAACTTACGCTCTGGCAGCAAATGGAAATGCTTACGGCGGAAGGGTTTTACTTTACGCAGACTTACTTGGTGTAACAGGAGTTTTAAGCACAACCGATTTAAGATGGCGCGGTACTTTTGGAGAATTAAGACAAATGTATAGTAAAAACATGTTGTCTGATAACGTAATTATCGAAGGCACATATGCGAGATTATATGAAATTATAAACGCATCAAACACGGTTATCGAAAATATCGACAAAGTAAAAGATCCGGACAGACAAGCAGTTATGATTGGCGAAGCTAACTTTTTAAGATCATTGGCTTATTTTGATTTGGTTCGTTTTTTCGCAAAACCTTATGAAACGGGTCAGACAAATAATCAGCTTGGAGTTGTAATAAGACCAAATGCTATTTACGACTTTAGCGTAGATTTATCAAAAGAAAGAAGCACGGTTGAAGAAGTTTATAAAGTTATTATAGACGGTTTAAATCTTGCTTATACAAACTTACCGGAAGATAATGGTTTTTATGCCGATAAATATGCAGCACAAGCTTTATTAGCAAGAGTGTATTTACAACAAGGCCGATACGATTTAGCCAGAGATGCGGCAAATGACGTTATTGAAAACAGCGGACATGCATTGTCACAAAATTACGCAGCTGCTTTTAATCATGATACAGATCAGGCTGAAGATGTTTTCTCAATTCAAATTACCAAACAAACGGGTGTAAACGATGCTGTAACTTTTTATGCCTCTGAAGGTAACGGAGGACGCGGTGGAGATTTTTCTATTCGTGATGCTTATTTGGAAAAATTCAGTGATCCTGATGACAGAGCTGAGTTTATTTATGAAAATGAAGATAATGGCAGAATTTTAACTTCTAAATTTACAGATCAGTTTGCTAATGTTGGAATTATTCGTCTGGCCGAAATGTATTTAATTAGAGCAGAAGGAAATTTTGAAGAAGGAACTGCAATTGGGAATACTCCTGTTGATGATATTAATATTATCAGAGAAAGAGCTCATGCTGATGATTTGGCAACAGTTACAATCGATGATATTTTATTAGAAAGAGAATTAGAACTTGGAATGGAAGGATTTTTAATTCACGATATTAAAAGAACCAAACGTTCAATTTTGACAGAAACCCCAGATGGAGATCCGTTATTATTAACTTATGATGCTGATAAATTAGTATTCCCAATTCCGTTAAAAGAAACAGATGCTAACAAAAAAATCACTCAAAATCCCGGGTATAGAATTTAATTGAAGGTTTCTTAAATAAAAAAACCATTCGTTTTCACGAATGTTTTTTTTATTTAAGAACATTTCTCATTTTAGATATATAATTTTAGTACAAACACTTATGTAATAAACCAAAAAAGCCATTCTCCCCACAGAATGGCTTTTTCATTTAATAACAGATTCTAAGTAATATATAAAAGGTAATTTTTAATCAATAATCATCCCAATTATGCTTCAGCTGGTACTTTCATTAATTCCTGAGCAATTGTCAATGTAACCGGATCTAAATGCCCCGAATAAAAAGTATCTAAAAGTTCCTGAAATATTGGGTTTGCATTTTCTACTTGCGAAAACAAACTCAAAGATGAACGCAATTTACGTGCATCCAAATCTCCCAAAATAGTTTCAATAGATTTGGTCTTAAAGTTTAAAAGAAGCTGTGCAATCTCAACTAAATGTTTAGCTAAAATTGGATGATTCAAATAAGCTTGTGCTTCTTCAAGATCAGCAATGGCGTAATATTTAGCAATATCACTTTTTCCTAATCCTTTTATCTGCGGAAAAATGAACCACATCCAGTGTGTTTCTTTTTTACCTTTTTTCAATTCAGAATAAGCAGTTAGGTAAAGTTTATTTTGTGCATCCAAAAAGCGCGTTAAATCATTATTTGCGTAAGCCATCTGTAATAAATTTATAAAGGTTCAACAAATATTTGCCGTCTTAAATTCTACAGTCAAAACTACTCAGGAAGTTAATTTTTAAATTACATAATTTTCGTCTGTTGTTATATAATTTATACCTCATAAAAAAAGCTGCATCATAAATGCAGCTTTCATTAATAACAAATTGTAACCTTTTATAATTTAAATTCATTTAAAGATTTCTCAATAATTTCAAGACATTCTTTAATTTGATCTTCTGTCATAACTAATGGCGGAGCAAATCTAATTTTATTTCCGTGAGTTGGTTTTGCCAATAATCCGTTGTCTCTAAATTTTAAGCAGATTTCCCAGGCTAAATCAGAATCTTCACCGCTGTTAATCACAATTGCATTCAAAAGACCTTTACCACGAACAAGCGTAATTAAGTTATTTCTCTCAGCAATTTCGTTTAAACCTTTTCTTAAAATAACACCTAAACGTTCTGCGTTTTCAGCCAGTTTTTCTTCTTTAACCACTTCAAGAGCCGCAATCGCAACCGCCGCCGCAACAGGATTTCCTCCAAAAGTAGATCCGTGCTGACCCGGTTTAATAACATTCATGATTTCGTTATTACATAAAACTGCCGAAACCGGATAAACACCGCCAGAAATTGCTTTACCTAAAATCAAAATATCAGGCTGTACATTTTCGTGGTGAACCGCTAATAATTTTCCCGTACGTGCAATTCCGGTTTGAACTTCATCGGCAATAAATAAAACATTATGTTTTTCGCACAATTCTTTTGCTTTCGCCAAATAACCTTCTGACGGAACATAAACTCCAGCTTCACCCTGAATTGGTTCCACTAAAAATCCCGCTATATTTTTTGATGATTCTAAAGCTTTTTCAAGCGCTTCAAGATTATCATATTCAATTTTTATGAATCCATCAGTAAATGGCCCAAAGTTTTTACGAGCCGTTTCGTCATTTGAAAATGAAATGATTGTAGTGGTTCTTCCGTGAAAATTGTTCTCGCAAACAATTACCTGCGCTTGGTTTTCTGGAATTCCTTTTACTTCATACGCCCATTTTCTACATACTTTCAAAGCTGTTTCAACAGCTTCTGCACCCGTATTCATTGGCAGTACTTTATCAAAACCAAAATACTTCGTGATATATTCTTCGTAATTTCCTAATTTATCATTGTAAAAAGCACGAGAAGTCAGTGTTAAAGTCTGTGCCTGATCAACCATTGCTTTTACAATTTTAGGATGGCAGTGTCCTTGGTTTACTGCAGAATAAGCCGATAAAAAATCGTAGTATTTTTTTCCGTCAACATCCCATACATAAACGCCTTCTCCTCTTTCTAAAACCACAGGAAGCGGATGATAATTATGAGCTCCGTATTTATTCTCTTTTTCAATCAAAATTTCTGATTTTGACGAAAGGGTGTTTTCTGTATGTGTCATGATATTTAACTTTAAAAAAGCAAAAGTAATAAATTTTTCAAATCTACAAGCTCAAAAAGTATATTTTGACTCCATATTAACGATTAAAAAGTCAAAATATCAGTTTTTAAAACAATATAGAATCAAATTTAATTTTTAGAAATTTTAACTTTATAATCTTTTATTCAAAAAAATGGCTACTTTTATGGTTATATAGTTTTGTCCCTACGGGACAATTTGTTGGGGGCGCTATATTTAATGCTACCGATATTTTATCTCTACGAGATATTTTTGAAATAATGGATAAATATCATGAAACGGTAATATCATCAATAATCCATGATATGATTATTAGAAATTAAATCAATAGCAACGTAACTCCGTTAGGAGTTAAATATCGGTAGAAAAAAGAATAAGACAACGGTAAAATGTCCCGTAGGGACTATACAGTAAAACACGAATTTATTTCAAACAAAATATTAAAAAAATAAAACGTTTAGCAACTTAACTCCGGTAGGAGTTACAGATCGGTAGAAAAAAAAGAATTTAATCACGCTAAAATGTCCCATAGGTACTATATAATAAAACACGAATTCATAATATTTTAAAAAAAACGTATAGGGATTTAACTCCGTTAGGAGTTGCGGATCGGTAGAAAAAAATGATTTAATTACAGTAAAATGTCCCATCGGGACATCTGAAAAAAACGTATTTATTTTTAAACAATATTTGAAAAAATAAAATTAACATCACAAAATGGATAGTTTAGACGAATTTGATATCAACATAATTAAAGAATTAGAAAAAGACGGAAGAATGGCTTTTTCTGCCATTGCGGCCAATTTAAAAATATCAAATACAATGGTGCATCAACGGATTAACCGATTAATGGAACAAGGAATTATTGGCGGTATAAAACCCATTATTCAGGAGAAAAAAATAGGATTTGACTGGGCATCTTTTACCGGAATTACTTTAAACAAAGATTCTGATTCGGATAGAATTATCGAAGAACTAAAAAATATTCCCGAAATTACAGAATGTTATTATGTAACGGGTTCGTTTACGCTTTACATCAAAATTGTGGCAAAAAACCACGAACACATGCGAAGAATACTTTACGAGAAAATCGACAATATTCCCGGAATCGCAAAAACAGATTCTATTATTGAATTAGGCTGTGCTTTTAAAAGAAATATCATTTTATAATTAATTTATCTGGTGAAATATGCATCTACGTATATTGCTTTTATTTACCCTTTTTTGCTGTAAATCTTTGCTGTTTTCTCAGACTGCAGTTTCAAATCCATCTAAAAGTGATTTTACAAGAACACTTTCTATTTTAGCTTCTGACTGGCTGAAAGGACGTGGTGCAACTCAAAAAGGCGGTTATATGGCCTCAGAATATATTGCGTCGATGATGGGTTTATATCAGCTGAAACCTTATAGTCCTGACAGGTATTTTCAAAATTTTAAAGTTTTAGAACATACCGTAAAAAAAGCGTCTTTTGAAATCAAAAAAGGAAACAAAACTATTGCACTTTCAGAGAATGATTTTGAATTAACACCAATCTCACAATCTTTACAAAAAAATACTCAAGTCGTTTTTGCTGGTTACGGATTGAGCGTTCCTGAGGAAAATTACGACGACTATAAAAATCAAAATGTAAAAGGCAAAATAGTTGTTGTTTTGAGAGGTTTTCCAAATCATAATGACACAACTTCGGCCGTATATCAGAAATTTAAAAAATTATTTCCAGAAGAAAATAATTTAGAAGAAATGAAACTGAAAAATGCAATAAATAAAGGCGCTGCTGCTTTAGTTATTATCGATTATAATCAAAACTTTAGACTAAAAAATTCAAATCAAAATGATGTTTTTCATTCTTTAAAAAATGAATCTAGTGTTTCGATACCGGTTTTCAGATTGAGCAAATCAACAGCTGAAAAACTTTTATCAGACAATAAAATTTCATTAGAAACATTCGAAAAAAAAGCACAAAACCTTCAAACGGCTTCTGCTCTATTAAAAAACACAATTATTAATTTCTCTATTGATTTGCAGACTAGAACTTTTTCTGTTCGAAATGTTTTAGGAATGCTTCCCGGAAAAGACACCACAAAAACTATTATTGTTGGTGCACATTACGATCATTTAGGAATTAAAAATGACTCTATTTATTATGGCGCAGATGATAATGCTTCGGGAACATCAGGAATGCTGGCTTTGGCAAAAAACTGGTCAGAATCTAAAATACAGCCAAAATATAATATTCTCTTCGCATCCTGGACTGCCGAAGAAATTGGGCTTTTAGGAAGTGAATATTTTGCTCAGAATTTAAAAAATCAAAAAATCCTGCTCTGCATTAATATGGATATGATTTCTAGAAGTGCTCCCGAAGATAAAGCGCGTAGAATTCTCAGTATCGGAACTCAAAAAGAAACCGAATACTTAAAGAAAATCGCCAGAGAAAGCAACGCTAAACTTCAAAATCCGTTTAATTTAGATTTATGGGAAACTAACGGACATTCTGGAAGTGATTATGCATCTTTTACCGCAAAAGGAATTCCGATTATGACTTTTTTCAGCGGTTTTCATGAAGATTATCATACGCCCCGCGATATTGATTCAAAAGTAGATTTAGATAAAATACAAGATGTATTATTTATTGTCAACAATTCTCTTTTAAAATTTATAGAAAACCAGCCAAACTAAACCAGGATAAACCATGAAAAATAAGCTACTTCTCAAATCGTTTACAATTCTTACTTTGCTATTAACGAGCTGTTTTGTTCAGGCGCAGAATCCGAAAGGAAAATTATTTATTATTGGCGGCGGCGATCGTTCTGATGATTTAATGAAACAGGTTTTAGATGTAGCAGAATTAGGCAAAAAAGATTATATCGTGGTTTTACCCATGTCAAGCGAAGAACCGGACAGTTCGTTTATCTTTTTTAAAACACAAATGGTAAAATTAACTTCAAATCCAATTGTGATGCTGAATTTCAACAAAGAAACAGCACAAAATAAGACTCTGACAGATTCCGTACAAAATGCCAAACTGATTTTTATAAGCGGCGGCGATCAAACCCGTTTTATGAAAGTCGTTCATAATACTCCCATAAAAACAGCAATTTTAAAAGCGTATGAAAACGGAAGTACAATTTCCGGAACAAGCGCCGGAGCAGCCGTAATGTCTGAAAAAATGATTACCGGAAACCAAAAATTGCAAAAAGAATATACAGGAACTTTTTCTGTTATTAAATACGATAATCTCGAAACTGATGAAGGTTTAGGTTTATTAAAAACTGTTGTTATTGATCAGCATTTTTTAAAGAGAAACCGTTACAATCGCTTACTTTCTGCCTTGATTGAATTTCCTGATTTAACCGGAATTGGAATTGACGAAGCAACCGCCATTATTGTTAGAAATAATAAAGTTGAAGTTGCGGGAGAAAGTGAAGTGATTGTTTTCAAAAATCCAAAAGGCATTGTAAAAGCTAAAAAAGACAATCTAATTTCGATTGAAAAATTAGAAATGAGCATTTATACTGCCGGACAAAAATTTAATATCAAATAAACATGTTTCCGTATTCTAAAATCTTAAAAATAACTTTTTTAATCTGTTTTGGTTTTCAGCTTTCGGCACAAAAAATCAGTACAAAAGAAAGCAGCCGATTAGAAAAACTGGCAGAAAAAGTTACCATAATCCGTGATAATTGGGGAATTCCCCACGTTTATGGAAAAACCGATGCCGACGCTGTTTTTGGATTATTGTATGCGCAATGCGAAGATGATTTTAAAAGAATCGAAATGAATTATATAGAAAAACTAGGCCGTCTTTCTGAAATTAAAGGCGAATCGGTTTTATATAATGATTTAGAAATTAAACTTTTAATTGATGTTGATGAAGCCAAAGCTGATTATAAAAAAGCACCGGACTGGCTTAAAAAACTTTTAAACAGTTATGCCGATGCTATCAACTTTTATCTCTACAAACATCCGGAAATAAAACCTGCACTTTTAACGCATTTTGAACCGTGGTTTCCGCTGCTTTGGACAGACGGAAGTATTGGCGCTATTAGCACCGGAGATCTTTCTACCGGAGAATTAAAAGCTTTTTATTCTGGGAATACTGATAAAGTGGCGTATGTAGAAAGAGAAAAATATGTTCAAACGGGTTCCAATGGTTTTGCTTTTGCACCATCAAAAACACAAAGCGGGAATTCGATTTTATATATTAATCCGCATACAACATTTTATTTCAGACCAGAAGTTCAAATTTCAAGTGAAGAAGGTTTAAATGTTTATGGCGCCGTAACGTGGGGTCAGTTTTTTATTTATCAGGGATTTAATGAAAATTGCGGCTGGATGCATACTTCTTCAAACGTTGATGTTGCTGATATGTATGCCGAAAAAATTACCAATAAAAACGGAAAACTTTTCTACGAATTCGATTCTAAACTTTTACCTGTTATCGAAAAAGAAATCACGATAAAATATCTGGAAAAAGGAAAGCTAATTCCAAAGAAATTCAAAACCTACGCTACGAATAACGGTCCAATTATGGCCAAACGCGACGGGAAATGGATTAGTTTAAAATCGAATAATCGCTCGATGACAAGTTTGATTCAGAGCTGGGTTCGAACTAAATCGACCAATTTTGATGATTATAAAAAAGCAATGGATTTAAAAGCCAATACTTCTAATAATACGGTTTATGCTGACAGCAAAGGAAATATTGCATATTGGCACGGCAATTTTATTCCAATTCGGGATAAAAATTTAAATTGGGCAAAAGTTATTGACGGCTCAATTTCTGCAACACAATGGAAAGGATTGCATGATGTAAATGAAACTGTTCATTTGTACAATCCAACAAATGGCTGGCTTCAAAACTGTAACTCTAGTCCATTTTCTGTCGCAGGAAATAATAGTCCGAAAAAAGAAAATTATATTCCATATATGGCTCCTGATGGAGAAAATTTTAGAGGTGTAAATGCCGTTAGAATTTTCAGCAACAGCGAAAAATATACTTTAGACAAAGTTATCGCGAATGGTTATGATACTAAATTATCCATTTTTGAAATATTAATTCCGAGTTTGATTGAAGTTTTCAAAAAAAATATAAAACCGGAATCTGTTGAATATGCAGAATTAGCTGAACCTATTTCAATTCTAAAAAACTGGGATTATTATGCCAAAGAAAATTCCTTCGCCACAACTTTAGCCGTTGAATGGGCATATAAATTAGACCCAATTATTCAGAAAGCTTATATAGATGAAGGAGAATTAGATCAGGTTGAAAACACTAAAAACTTTGCGAAAAATGCGACTGCAGCACAAATGATTCCGCAGCTGCAAACGGTTATAAAAGAATTGAGCTCAAAATGGGGAACCTGGAAAACCGCTTGGGGTGAAGTCAATCGTTTTCAGCGTTCAAGTGGCGACATTGATTTAAAATATGATGATAACCAACCGAGTTTACCAATTGGTTTTGGTCCCGGTTCGTGGGGAAGTTTGCCTTCTTTTAAAGCGAATTATCAAAATAATTCTAAAAAACGATACGGTTATAACGGAAACAGTTTTGTTTGTGCGGTTGAATTTGGTTCAAAAATAAAAGCAAAATCATTATTGGCAGGCGGAAACAGCGGCGATATCAATTCAAAGCATTTTACAGATCAGGCAGAAATGTATCGAAACGGACAATTTAAAGATGTTTTGTTTTATAAAGAGGACGTTCTTAAAAATGCCGAACGAACTTATCATCCAGGAAAATAATTTTGTTTGATGAAATGTGTTAAATAAACCTCGCGAAATAGCTTCCGAGGTTTTTTTGTAACATAATATTTCTGATATTTGTTAAAAATTGTAAAAAAATGAAAAATTTAGCCACCCTTATTTTTGCTGCAATATTGTTTTCAACTACTATGAATGCACAATTAAAACCCGTAAAATATTCTGAAGGAAGCCAGGCATTGAATGGCTTATTTATAAAATCTGCTAAAAAGAGCGCTAATAATCCCGGAATCCTGCTTTTACCAGCTTGGTTAGGAATCGATAATGCTTCAAAAGGAATTGCTGAAGAGTTATCTAAATTAGGTTACCATGTTTTTATCGCTGATATCTATGGGGAAGGAAATTATCCAACAAACACTTCTGAAGCAGGAAAACAAGCAGGCTTCTACAAAAGCAATCCTGAAGCTTACCAAAAACGAATTAATGCAGCTTTGCAGGAATTAGTAAAATCCGGAGCAAATGCAGATAATATTGTTGCTATTGGTTATTGTTTTGGAGGAACCGGAGTTCTTGAAGCAGTACGTGGACATCTTAACGTAAAAGGAATTGCTTCATTTCATGGAGGCTTAGGTAAAGATGCTTCGAGAAAAACTGAACCAACTTCAGTTAAAGTTTTAATTTGTCACGGAGCAGATGATCCGTTTGTTCCAAAAGAAGAAATTGCATCATTTCAGCAGGAAATGCGTGATGCAAAAGCTGATTGGCAAATGATTTATTATGCAAATTCAGTACACTCTTTTACAAATCCAGAAGCCGGAAATGACAATTCAAAAGGGGCTGCTTATAATCCAGTTGCAGCAAAAAGATCTTTTGAGCATTTACAGCTTTTTTTAAACGAAGTTCTTAAAAAATAATACTATTTATGGCGCACGGATGACACTGATTAAACAGATTTACGCTGATTATAATAAAATTAATTCGTGTAATTTGTGGCAAAAAACCAGTGCAAACCCGTTCAATCAGTATAATCCGTGGGCCAAACCAATAACCAAAATCAAATCAACCAAAAATAACCAATGTCACACAACAAAATTAGAGAAGACAAAACCTGTTTAAACTGCAGGCATGTTGTTGAGCAAAAATTTTGTCCAAACTGCGGACAGGAAAATTCAGATTCCAGAAAAACTTTTCATCATTTGTTTATTCACTTCTTTGAAGATTTAACGCATTATGAAAATGCTTTTTGGAAAACAATACGAAACCTTCTTTTTAAACCGGCAACACTAACAAAAGAATACCTTTCAGGAAAAAGATTATCTTATCTGGCACCGGTTCGTCTTTATATTTTTATCAGTTTTATTACTTTTCTTTTAATTGCCATATTTCCGAGTAAAGTAGGCGATCAAATTAGTAAGGGTGAAAAAGAAATTTCTACAAAACTCATTAATCAGGATAAAAAAGGAACTAAAGGTGCCTACAAAACACATTTTGAATTAAAAACGATGAAAGAAATCGATTCAATTCAAAAGTATGGCAAGGAAGATGAAAAACTCTCAGAGCTTGAATACTGGCTATATGAAAAATCAGTTCATGTTACAGAGAATAATTCTAAAAGAGAAATTGTAGAAAAATTCATTGAATCGTTTTTCCATAATATTCCCAAAATCCTATTTATAATCATGCCATTTTTCGCTTTCTTTCTATGGATTTTCCATAACAAAAAGAAATGGTATTATTTTGATCACGGAATTTTTACGTTGCATTATTTCTCGTTTTTACTGCTCATTTTCCTCATTATGTTTATCGTAGAAAGAGTCGTTGGATTATTTGGAGAAGACAGCCCCATTAGCTTTATTGCAAGTATAGTCAATGTTGTGGGTACAATTTGGATGTGTTACTATTTTTATCCGGCGCATCATCGTTTTTATGGAGAAAGCAGAATAGTATCGTTTGTTAAAAGCGTAATATTATTCTTTATTAATTTCTTTTTTATTCTATTTTTACTAACATTTTATGTTTTATACACATTTATCAATTTACACTAATATACTATAATGAAAAAAATTGTAATTCTATTATTAATTGCTTCGGCTTTTTCATGTAAAAATGCGCAGTCTGTTGCTTCGAAGGATAATTCAGATCCAACGAAATACGTGAAACTTATCTCTGAAAAAGACCTTAAAAAAATGCTTTATACGGTTGCTTCTGATGAAATGCAAGGTCGTGAAACGGGTTCTGCAGGTCAGAAAAAAGCGGGTCTTTATATGATTGAGCAATACAAAAAAAGCGGTGTGTCATTTCCTAAAGGCGCATCTGATTATTACCAGCATATTCCTGCATCCTATTTAAATGCAAGACGCAATCAAAATTTACCTGATTCTGAGAATATCTGGGCTTATATCGAAGGTTCTGAAAAACCGGATGAAGTTTTAGTAATTTCTGCTCACTACGATCACGTTGGTATTAAAGATGGTGAAGTGTATAACGGAGCCGATGATGATGGTTCTGGAACTGTAGCGGTTATCGAAATGGCTAAGGCTTTCGCGAAAGCTAAAAAACAAGGCCACGGACCAAAACGTTCAATCTTGTTTTTACACGTAACTGGCGAAGAGCATGGTTTACACGGATCTCGTTTTTATTCTGAAAATCCTTTGTTTCCTATTGCCAATACGATTTCAGACATCAACATTGATATGATCGGACGTCGTGATGTTGAACACGCTAACACAAACAATTATGTGTATGTAATTGGTGCCGACAGATTATCATCTGACTTACACAATGCGGTTGTGGCTCAAAATGAAAAATTCATCAAAATGGACTTAGATTTTAAATTTAATGATCCGGCAGATCCAAATCACTTTTACGAGCGTTCTGACCACTATAACTTCGCAAAACACGGTATTCCAGCAATTTTCTTCTTCAACGGAGTTCACGAAGATTACCACGGCAAAGGCGACGAACCTCAAAAAATCGAATACGACGCTTTAACAAAAAGAACAAAACTGGCTTTCGTACTAGCTTGGGAATTAGCGAATAGAGAGAATAGACCGGTGGTTGATAAACCGATTAAATAAGATTCTAAGTTACTGAGATGCTAAGATTCTAAGATTTTTTTAAAGATTCTTAGTTACTGAGCTTCTAAGATTCTAAATAAAAACAAAAAGGGATGAGTTTATAAAACTCATCCCTTTTTTATATTGTGAACTAAAGTCAAAGAAAAAACTTAGAATCTTAACATCTCAGAACCTTAGCAACTTCCTCTAGTCATTCATAGAAATCAAAAACTCCTCATTATTTTTTGTTTTCTTGAAACGATCATTTACAAAATCCATAGATTCTACCGGGTTCATATCTGAAAGATATTTACGCATGATCCACATTCTCTGTAAAGTTTTCTCGTCCAATAATAAGTCGTCACGACGTGTACTTGAAGAAGTAAGATCGATTGCAGGGAAAATACGTTTGTTTGCAATTTTACGATCTAACTGAAGTTCCATGTTACCTGTTCCTTTGAATTCTTCAAAGATAACCTCATCCATTTTAGAACCCGTTTCTGTCAATGCAGTTGCGATGATACTTAACGAACCTCCGTTTTCTACATTTCTAGCCGCTCCAAAGAAACGTTTTGGTTTTTGCAATGCATTTGCATCAACACCACCACTTAACACTTTTCCAGATGCCGGCTGTACTGTATTATAAGCACGTGCTAAACGTGTAATCGAATCTAAAAGAATAACAACATCGTGTCCGCATTCAACTAAACGTTTTGCTTTTTCAAGAACGATATTAGCAATTTTCACGTGTTCTTGTGGTTCTCTGTCAAAAGTTGACGCGATAACTTCTCCACGAACACTTCTCTGCATATCTGTAACCTCCTCTGGACGCTCATCAATCAAAAGAACGATCAAATAAACTTCCGGGTGATTAGCAGCAATTGCGTTGGCAATGTCTTTTAAAAGCATTGTTTTACCCGTTTTTGGCTGTGCAACGATCATTCCACGCTGCCCTTTTCCAATAGGAGAAAACAAATCAATAATACGGGTTGATATAGAACTGCCTTTTTCGGCTAATTTGAATTTTTCAGAAGGGAAAACCGGGGTCAGGTGTTCAAAAGAAACTCTGTCACGAACCACCTGCGGATCATGTCCGTTGATTTTTAATACACGAACAAGAGGGAAAAATTTCTCGCCTTCTTTTGGAGGACGAACCACACCTTTTACAGTATCTCCGGTTTTTAAACCAAATAATCTGATTTGTGAAGTTGATAAATAAATATCATCCGGTGAAGCTAAATAATTATAATCAGAAGAACGTAAAAATCCGTAACCATCAGGCATCATTTCAAGAACACCTTCACTTTCGATAATTCCGTCAAATTCAAAATCTGAATCCCTGAAATTATTGTTCTTTTTATTTTTATTGTTTTGGTTTTGATGATTCCCATTATTTCCGTTTCCGTTCCCATTTTGGTTTGGGTTTTGGTTTTGATTCGGATTTTGGTTTTTATTCTGATTAGGATTAATCTTTTTAACCGGGGCAGTATTTTCAGTTTTTTCAGCAACTGGTGCTGTTGTATCATTTTCTGTAACTTCTTCAGCAGCAACTACTTCTTTTACAGTTTCTTTTTCCTTTTGCAGAGCGACCTTTTTTTCATAAGCTGACTTATTGAATTTTACAATTTTAGGTCCTTTTTTCTCCGGAGTTTTAGTTTCGACAGCTTCTTCAGCTTGTGCTGTCTGCTTTTCTTCTACAGCCGCAGGAGTTTCAATTTCCTTTGGAGCTTCCTCTACAGTATCAAATTCAAGAACAGGGGCATTTTTACTGACTGTTTTTTTAACCGGAGCAATTCGGGCTCTTTTTGGCTTGTCATTATTTGCTTCCTTTTCTGCAATAGTTTCTGCAGGCGGTGCTGATGCCGCCTCCTGGTGCGCTAATATCTGAGTAATCAGATTATCTTTTTTAACGCCATTAATCTTTATTGTTTTAGCTAATTTAGCTATTTCTTGAAGCTCAGAAAGCTTCATTTCTTTTAATGCAGAAATATCAAACATGAATTGTTCTATGAGTTTAATTATTTTAAAGGAAATACTGTAAAAAGAATAGGTAGATATTTTTTTTCAATTGCCCGCAGTATGAAGTGCTTACGGTATTATGATGCAATAATACGAATAAAATTTAATCATACAATAGTATTTTAAAAAAAGAAAATATATTTTTGTAAAACAATTTTAGATCATGATACAAAGAATTCAAACCGTATATCTAATTCTTACCTTTGTTGTTACAGGGGTTTTAATGTTTTTTATGCCGCTTTGGACATTAAATACTGGGAAAGCTTTCTATTTTATGCAAGACCAGTTTTACACAATTTTACTAGGCTTAAGCACAATGCTTACGATTGTTAGTATTATTTCATACAAAAAGAGACAAAATCAGTTTGTGATGAACCGACTGAACATAATATTAAATTTAATTTTATTAGGATTATTTGTTTACCGCTCTCTAAATTTATCTGGAGACACAACAACAATTGTGTCAGAGAAAGGTATTGGGATGTTTCTTCCTATTGTTGCTATCGTGTTATTAGTTCTTGCTAATAAGGCCATCAAGAAGGACGAAGATCTTGTAAAATCTGTAGATCGTTTGAGATAAACCTATAAACTTAATTTTTTTGTGCGAAGAGAACCCGAATTTATATTCGGGTTTTTTTGTGCCTAATTTTTAAAACAAAAGGTAAAATCTGAAATGATTTTCAAAAAACAATTTTGTAAGATAATTTATTCATAAATTTGCTTTTTGTTCTAAACTACTTATGGCAGATAAAATAAAGATACACCTTGCCGATGATCATCAGGTTCTTATTGATGGACTGACCAATTTACTGCAGACAGTTCCAAATTTTGAAATTGCCGGCAGTTCTTTGAATGGTCTCACTATATATGATGATGTAGTCCGTAATAAGGCTGATATTTTAGTTTTGGATATCAGTATGCCGCAAAAAGACGGAATTGAGGTTTTAAAAGAATTCAGTCAAAAAGGATTTCCTTGTAAAGTAATTATTTTATCCAGTTATGATGATTTAAAAATCATTAAAGAAGTAATGAAATTGGGTGCCAAAGGCTATTTGACTAAAAAATGTGCCGGTGAAAACATCATTGAAGCTATCGATGCTGTATATCAGGATCAGGAATATTATTCTGATGCGGTACGGGAAAAAATCTTTAGCATGTTTTCTCAAAATAATCCCAAATTAAGCAAGAATGTTTATACTGAAAATCCAATTTTAAGTCCGAGGGAAATGGAAATCATAACACTCATTTGCTTAGAATACAGTGGAAAAGAAATAAGCGAGCAGCTTTTTATCAGTATAAATACAGTCGAAACGCATCGCAAAAATATTATGAAAAAACTCAATATAAAAAACACCATTGGGCTTGTAAAATATGCTTTAAAAAACAACCTAATAAACCCATAAATTAAAAATCAAGAGAATAATATCCCGAAATATGTTTTTTATTAGAATTTTAATATCGCTTATTATGCTTATCTCTACTGGAGATAAGGTTTTCAGCCAGCAAAATGCTACACCAAAAGAATCTAATATTTCTATTGTAAAACCAGCAAAAAAAGAGTTTTCAGAGCAATCAAAAAGAGAACAATTACGAAACAAAAAAATTGTAAGTCTATTTGTTGTTCTAGTCGTTATTTTATTTTTTCTTTTTTATCTCGTTTATCAAAACAATAAACTAAAGCAAAAAATTAAGCGAAAAGACACCAAACAAAAAATCCTTTTAGATGTAATAAATGCAGGGATTGACAGTCAGGAAACTGAACAAAAAAAGATCGCAGCTTTTTTACATGACAATATCAATTCGCTTCTCTCTTCTGCCGGATTACATTTGAATGTTTTTACAACCAAAAACAATATACAATCTGAAGAAATTCAAAAGGCAAAAGCTATTTTATCAGAAGTTCACGATCTTTTGCGCGATATTTCACACGATCTTGTACCTACACTTTTAGTTCGTTTTGGATTGATTTATGCTTTAGAAGATTTATGCGAAAGAAACTCCAATTCGAGCATTCAATTTGAGTTTACAAATTCTGTTGCAACAGATACGCGATATTCTGAAAAATTTGAAACCAAATTGTATTTCATTGTTTCTGAATTATTCAACAATATTATAAAACACAGCGAAGCGCAAAAAGCCCAAATTTCAATACATGAAAACAACAACCAGTTAATCATTATTATTCATGATAACGGAATAGGTTTTAGTGCCGAAAAATTAAATGAAATTGAAGGTTTTGGTTTAAACCGAATTCGGGTGAGAATTAAAAAATTAAAAGGAAGTTTTTCTATTATTTCAAGAGCAGATGAAAATACGGGAACATCTATTAAAATAAAAGTTCCGATTTCATAAAGCCTTATTTTTTCCCAATCTCGATAATTTCCAAATCCTTTATTTTATCATCGTCAATAACAAAACGAAGCATGGTTCGCATTTGATGAAAACCGCTTTTTCCTGCCGCTCCGGGATTCATGTGCAATAAATTATTCTTTTTATCAAACATTACTTTTAAAATATGCGAATGTCCACAGATAAATAACTTTGGCGGGTTCGAGGCCATTTCTTCCCTAATACTAGGATTATACTTCCCCGGATAACCGCCAATATGCGTAATCCAGACTGAAACATTTTCGCATAAAAACCTGTTATGAAGCGGAAATTCTAATCTTGCCTGCGCATCATCAATATTACCATAAACACAGCGAAGTGGTTTTAGCTTTTTTATAGTATCTGTAACATGTAAATCGCCAATATCTCCGGCATGCCAGACTTCATCAGCCTGATTGACATATTTTAAAATAACATCATCAATATGAGAGTGGGTATCGGAAAGCAGGAGGATTTTTTTCATTCTTTTTTTTAAAGGGACAAAGGTTCAAAGAAACAAAGATACAAAGGTTTTTTAAAAGGGGCTAAGATGCTGAGTTGCTAAGATTCTAAGTTTTTTACGTCTGTATTTATGTAGAGACGCACAGCAGTGCGTCTTACGCCAGATTGGTTTTAAAAGATACAAAGGTTTTTCTTTAGAGGCGCACCGCAGTACGGCTTTCGTATGGTTTTCATTTCTTTTAAACATAAAAAAAAACCGATCTGCTGGTGCAAATCGGTTTCAAACTATGTGTTAGACGCACTGCTGTGCGTCTCTACGATATACGATGTCTTTTACATTTCACATCTAACGTTTAACATTTTATAATAATTATTTCTTCGGATTTTGATTTTTAACTTCTTTCAAATCCTTAGAGTCTTTGGTATCCATCATTTCCATTAGTTTTAATCCTAATAAACCACTGATAGAACCATCAGAACCACCGTTTCCAGTAATTAAAACATCTGGAATTACTTTGATATTTCCTTTACCAATTTCCTCAGTAACTTTATATCTTGTAAAGTTATCGCCGCCCATTGCGCTAACCTGAAGTTGGTAAGCTTCGGCAGTAGATTTACCAATTGCCATAATCTTTTCAGCTTCTGCAAGACCGGTTTTTGAAATTCTTTCCGCTTCGGCACTAGCATTTAATTTAGTTGCTTCTGCCTGTGCTCCTGCTCTTGCTTTTGTTGCTTCTGCTTCTGCATTGGCACGCATTTTTGTAGCTTCTGCTTCTGCGTTTACATTCAGTTTTAAACTGGTTGCATCCCCTTCTGCTTTCTTAACTGTAGCATCTGCAGTACGCTGAGCAATTTCAACACTTTGAGAAGCACGTACAATTTCTTTCTGCATATCCGCAATTGCCGTTTCTTTCTCCATTCCCTGACGCTGTTCTTGCGCCATTCTTTGGGTTTGATATGTTTTTTGCTCTTCTTCTGCCAGTTTTCTGTCTGTCAAGGTTTTCATTAATGAATCTGGCGGAACGATATCTCCAATCAGGGTATCAACTGCATTTACGTTATATTCATCAAGTACTAATTTGATATGATTTTTAGCCGATTCCTGACGCTCTTTTCTGGTTGTCAAAAACGAAATCACATCGCTGTCCTGAGCCGAGTTTCTGAAATAGTTACCAATTGTAGGCTCTAAAACCTGAGAAACCAGATTGTTCATGCTTCCGAAACGTGCAATCACTTTTGGAGCTTCTGCTGCCGGCACGTGAATAATCTGCGCTACGTCAAGATTGAACGGGAAACCGTCTTTTGAACGAACCGTAATTGTAGAAAGATTTTTATCTAAATCATGTGATTCGCTGCGCGCGTTTGCCCAGTTTAAAACTAAGTTCGTTGTTGGTACTGCTTCTAATTTTGTGGTGTATTTATTCAACGCATATTTTCCAGGCCCAAAAGGTTCCATCCAAACACCACGCTGTCCTTTTGAAACAATATTACCGTGTTTAAAAGTATCTCCGGTTACATCTTGTCCGTCTTCTCCAATATAAGAAATCACAACTCCAACATAACCAATTGGCACATCTGTCATTGGGTTTTGCTCAATTAAAACTCCCCATGTATTGATATAATAAGAACCGGCTAACATAACCTGAGGCTGTAAACCACGATTTCCGCCATGTTCCAAAAACTTATCAAAATCCTGAAAGTTATTATGATCGTTAACAAATTTACCCGCAATTTGTCCCTGCGGAATTGGTTCACCGTCCAGAGCGGTTACAATACCAATCATGTTTTCAAAAATTTTAATTTGATCTGCAATTACAATCTCAAACAAAAATGTATTAATACGGTAAGAACCCGTTGTGATAAAAGCTGTCTGACGTCCTTTTTGACCTCCATTGTCTAAAAAAGCAGTTGCATCCTGAAAATTATCACTTTCTACTTTTCTGGCTAAGATTCTTCCGGTTGGAATTTCTTTTCCGTCTTTACTTAAAACCAGTCCAATTTTTCCTTCCGGAATTAATGTGAAACCAGTCATATCTATTGAATACTGCCAAATCCACATTCCCCAGTATAAACCCGGAGCAAGTGTTTTTGCCTGATAACCGGCTTCACCTTTTGTAGCGATAATTCGGCCATCTGGTAATGATTTGTCCGTGCCAAACAAAACGAATTTTTTGGTCACTAAACCAATTTTATCTTCTGGAACTATTACCATTCCGAAGAAAACACGTAAAATAAATTTGTAAAAAAGAATGGCAAATACAATTAAAAGTATCCACCAATAAGAGGTAATTTCATTCATAGTTTTAGATATTTAATGGTGCAAACATAGGAGAAATATGAAGTGTTAAAATGAAAAATTTTAAAAATTAACATTTGGAATTTTCTGACCAAAAATGTTAAAAAATGATTTTAATTATATCGTTGGAATTGTCAATTTGTGACACGATTTTTAGCTGGGCAAACTATGATTTGCATTTTGGGTTTTAAGGGATTTTAACAAAGATTCTGAGATTCTGAGAAGCTAAGGTTCTAAGTTTTGTTTTTAGATTTTTATTGAAATGGATATTTATCGATTTTAAAATATATCGGAAATATTATACCTATAATATATAATGCATTTCCAATCTGGCGTTAGACGCACTGCTGTGCGTCTCTACCCATTAATTGAGGATAAAAAAACTTAGTCCCGATAACTATCGGGATAGCAACTCAGAATCTTAGCATCTTCAAAAAAACCTTTGTACCTTTGCACCTCAAAACCTCTGTACCTCACAATGAGATATTTTATTCATTTTGCTTATAACGGAACTCATTATCATGGCTGGCAGTTTCAGCCCAACGCTTCATCAGTTCAGGAAACTTTAAATAAAGCGCTTTCAGTTTTATTGAATTCGGATATAAATGTGATGGGTGCCGGAAGAACAGATACCGGAGTTCATGCCGAAGAAATGTACGGGCATTTTGATTTAGAAAAATCAATTGACATTCCGGTTTTGGTACACAAGCTGAATTCGTATTTACCAAAAGATATTGCAGTTTATAATCTTATTCCCGTTCACGACGATGCGCATTGTAGATTTGACGCTACAAAACGAACGTACGAATATCATATCAATACGGTAAAAAATCCGTTTTTAGAGGAATTGAGCTGGTATGTAAATCAAAAGCTAGATATTGATTTAATGAACGAAGCAGCGAAGATTTTATTAAACCATACCGATTTTCAGTGTTTTTCGAAAGTGAATACAGATGTTAATACTTTTGACTGCACGATTTTTGAGGCGTATTGGAAAAATGAAAACAACAAACTGGTTTTTACAATTTCGGCGAATCGTTTTTTACGAAATATGGTTCGGGCAATTGTGGGAACTTTAATTAATATAGGATTACACAAAATTACGCTGGCTGATTTTGAAAATATTATTGCCAGCAAAAACAGAGAAAAAGCCGGATTTTCGGTTCCGGCGCATGGTTTATATTTAACCAAAATTTATTACGATTATTTATAGCTGTAGGCTATAGGCTTTAAGCAGTAAGCTTCAAGCACTTTATTAAAAGCCTATTGCCTAAAGCTTAAAGCATCAAAAAAAAAATGAAAGCAAAAGCATTTGATACTGGTTTATTTAAAAGAATTTTAAAATATACGAAACCTTATAAGTGGCGTTATTACGGCGTTATTATTTTTGCGGTTTCGCTTTCCATATTTGCTGCACTTAGACCTTACTTATTAAAGCAAACGGTCGACGGCTATATCAAGACACACGACAAAGAAGGTTTACTATTATACATTATTTTAATGGGAGGCGTTTTGTTGATGGAAGTTTTCTCTCAGTTCTATTTTGTGTATTGGGCGAATTGGCTTGGACAGGATATTGTAAAAGATATTCGGAACAAGCTTTTCAAACATATTCTAAGTTTTAGAATGAAATATTTTGATTTGGTTCCGGTTGGACAATTGGTTACCAGATCCGTTTCAGATATTGAATCGATTGCACGTATTTTCAGTCAGGGATTATTTATGATTATAAGTGATTTGATGAAAATGCTCGTGGTTTTGATTTTTATGTTTTACATGAACTGGAAACTGACTTGGATTGTCGTTGTTGCCATGCCAATTCTGGTTTATATCACCCGAATTTTTCAGCGTAAAATGCAGGTTGCTTTTGAAGAAGTGCGAACGCAGATTGCTAATATGAACTCGTTTGTTCAGGAACGTGTAACGGGAATGAAAATCGTTCAGCTTTTTAACCGTGAAAAAATCGAAGCCGAAAATTTCAGGGTTATCAATGACAAGCACAGAGTTGCATGGATTAAAACCATTTTGTACAACTCAATCTTCTTCCCTATTGCCGATATTATTTCATCTATCACTTTAGGTTTAGTAGTTGTTTTTGGTGGATTCAAAATTTTAAACGGCGATAACTTTACCACGTTTGGAGATTTGTTTTCTTATACCATGTTTATCGGGATGCTTTTTAATCCGCTGCGTCAAATTGCAGATAAATTCAACGAGATGCAATTGGGAATGATTGCTGCCAATCGTGTTTTTGATATTATCGATACCGAAGATCATATTCAGGATACTGGAAAAATTGAAGCTCCGGTTTTTGACGGAAGCATCGAGTTTAAACAAGTTCGTTTTAGCTATATTCCGGAGGAAGAAGTAATAAAAGGGATTGATTTATCTGTAAATTCCGGACAAACCATTGCAATTGTAGGTTCTACCGGAGCCGGGAAATCTACAATTATCAATTTGCTGAACCGTTTTTATGAAATCAACAGCGGAACAATTTACATTGACGGACAAAATATTGAAGATTATACTTTGGCTTCTTTACGAAAACAAATTGCGGTTGTTCTACAAGATGTCTTTTTGTTTGCCGATACGATTTACAATAATATTACACTTCATAATCCTGAAATTACCCGCGAACAGGTTTTAGATGCTGCAAAGAAAATTGGCGTTCATGACTTTATTATGAGCCTTCCTGATAATTATGATTTTGATGTAAAAGAACGCGGCGTTATGCTTTCGTCTGGACAAAGACAATTAATTGCATTTTTACGTTCGTATGTAAGTAATCCGAGTATTTTGATTTTAGATGAGGCAACTTCGTCAATTGATACGTATTCTGAAGAATTAATTCAGCGTGCGACGGAAACGATTACAAAAGGAAGAACTTCGATCATTATTGCGCATCGATTGGCAACAATTGTAAATGCTGATAAAATCGTGGTTATGGACAAAGGTTTAATTGTGGAACAAGGAACACATCAGGAACTATTAACAAAAACTGATGGTTATTATAAAAACTTATACGATTCTCAATTTTCGGTTGCGAATTAATTTATAAAACAATTTGAGATTTAGATTAAAAAAAATAACATCCCGACGTGCTTTCGTAATTTACGTCATCGTTTCGATTCTTGTTACGGTTTTTTCTGTATACATATTAAGTAACTTAATTACTGATCTTACCGAAAAAGCAAATGAAGAGTCAGCACAGCGTAACTTTATTAAAAAGCAGGAATTTTTGTCGCAGGAATTCTCAAAACTTCTGGAACAGGAAAACAGAATAAAGCATGTTTTAAAAATAAGCCGACCGGAAGAACTCGCGTCTAACTTACATGTTTTATCTTCAGTTCAAAACACCAATGTATTAGTAGCTGATAATTGGTTTCAGATAAATGATAATAAAATTCAGTTTGGAACCGATTCTATTTCGGATGACCTAAAAAAAGATGCAGAAGATTTTATCCAAAAAAATAAAGATCAGGATCATATCAATGTTATTATTCCGCAGGGACAAGAATGGGTTTGGAGAATTTATTTCAGACTTACTTCAAAAAACACAGTTGTTCGTTATGGTTACGATATTAACTTAAAAAAACTTGTTGATTATTTTTCCAGTATAGATGTCAAATCGACTAACAATTATGCTTTTATTTTTGATAAATCAGGAAGATGTATTTATCATCCCGAATTGAATTTTATAGGAAAAAATATTTATGAGATTTCCTCTACCCGCGCAATTGATACCATATTTACTAAAAAGCAGGATTATGCAAAAAGAGTTGCTATGTCTGAATATTTAGGGCTGGATGTTATTCGATTTACAAAAAAATTAGACCTTAGAAATACACATTGGTTTATATGTGTTAATTTCCCAAAAAATGTTAGTGACGAAAATGTAGCGTTGATTAATAAATATTCAACTTGGATTTATTCGATTACAACGGTTATGCTTTTGCTGATTTTCTATTTATTCTCATATGCAAACAGGCGCGCGTATAGAGAAAAAGGAATTGCAATTAAAGAAAAAAACCGACTTCTGGTAGAGAACGAAAAAATTATAAAAGAAAAAGCGCTTATTCAGCTTCAGCATTTAAAAGAACAGATAAATCCGCACTTTTTATTCAATTCGCTTAACTCCTTATATATGTTAGTGGGAAGTGATGTAAAAACGGCGCAGAAATTTACGCTGAATCTTTCTCGCATTTATCGTTATTTAATTGATCCGCCAGAAAAAAATGTCGTTTCACTAAAAGATGAATTATTATTTATTGAGAAATATATCTTTTTACAGCAAACCCGTTTTAAGGAAGAATTGTTCTTTTCGATAAAAATCGAAGACGAAAAAGCTTTAGAAAAATTTATTCCATATCTGGCATTTCAGGTAGTGGTTGAAAATGCTATTAAGCATAATATGGCAACGCAGGAAAATCCGTTGACTACAGAAATCCTGATTCAAAAAGATCAGGTAATTATTAGTAATAATCTTCAAAAAAAGGCTCACAGTGAACCCAGCACTAATTTTGGTCTAAAATACCTGTCGAGCATCTATACTTTCTACTCCAGAACCAATTTAAAAACCTCAGAAAAAGACGGCAATTTCGTTTGTATTTTACCTTTAATATCCATTCACTCCTAAAAAAAAGCCATTCACTCCGTTTTGTTTTTTTTCTGAACTAAATTCGAATAGTTTCGATGAAAATTAACTTAAACTTAACACCAAAATGAGGGAAAAGGCATTCCTACATAATGTAAAATTACTTTGCTTATTAATTTTATTATTATTCATTCCTGTTACAGTTCTTTCGCAAAAGAAAAAGAAAAAAGAAACAGAGACTGAAGTTGTAAAAGATTCTACTGATTCCAAAAAAGGAAAAAAATATAGTGATCTTATAAAAAAGGGTACATTAAAAAAAGGGCTGTTCAATATCATTCAGGTTAAGACTGATGTTTATTTTGAAATTCAGGATAGTTTGTTTAAAAGAGAATTTCTGATTGTAAACAAATTATCACAAGTTCCTTTTCAGATTAATGAAGCTGGTTTAAATAAGGGAATGAATTATGAAAACAAAATCATTTCCTTTTATAAAGATACAATTGCAAAGAAAGTTTGGGTAAAAACATATGTTCCTAAAGTTTCTTCACCAAAAGAAGATGCCATTACAGCATCTGTAATTGACAATTTCTCTGAATCTATTATTGAAGTTTTTGATATTGAAACCAAAAACAACGATTCGAGCGCTGTAGTAATTAAAGTAAATAAGATTTTTGACGGAAAACAAAAAAGCTTCAATGATGTTTTGAGTAACACTGGTATTGGAGGTTCTGTAAAATCTGATTTATCGTATATAGAAAGTTTAAAAGCTTTCCCAAAAAATATTGTAGTAAAATCGCAGCTTTCAACTTCTTTCGTCGAAGGCACATCGTCATTACCAATTACTCTTGGTGTGACAAGTAATATTATTTTATTGGATAAAACTCCAATGAAACCTCGTTTTTCTGATAACAGAATTGGTTACTTCTCTGAAAAGCATTGGTATTTTGCCGATGCACAGCAGGCAATGCTTGAAAAAGAATTGATTACCCGCTGGCGTTTAGAACCAAAGAAAGAAGATGAAGAACGATATTTGAAAGGTGAATTAGTAGAACCTAAAAAACCAATCGTGTATTATATTGATCCATCGACCCCAAAACAGTGGAGAAAATATATCATTGAAGGTGTACACGATTGGCAGGTTGCTTTTGAAAGAGCGGGATTTAAAAATGCAATTATTGCTAAAGAACCTACTGAAAAAGATTTAGACTTTGACATTGATGATGTACGTTATTCGGTTATTACCTATGCGGCATCACCACAATCCAATGCTATGGGCCCTTCGGTTGTTGACCCAAGAAGCGGAGAAATTATTGAAGCCGACATTATTTGGTGGCACAATGTTATGACTTCGCTTCAAAGCTGGATGCGTATTCAAACCGGAGCAATCGACCCGAAAGCAAGAGGAAATGTATTTAGTGAGGAACATATGGGCGAAGCAATTCGTTTTGTATCGTCTCATGAAGTTGGACACACATTTGGATTAAAACATAATATGGGCGCTTCTTTCGCTTATGATGTTGAATCTTTACGTTCTAAAGAATTCACGGAAAAAATGGGCGGCACTGCTCCTTCTATCATGGATTATGCCCGTTACAATTATGTAGCACAACCGGAAGATAACGTAACTGCAATTACCCCAAAAATTGGTGAGTACGACAAATATGCAATCGAATGGGGTTACAGATGGTACGGTCCAAACGAAAATGAAACGGCAAGACTAAACGAAGCTATTACAAAACATCAAAACGACCCAATTTATTTTTACGGTGAGCAAGGCTCCCAAATCGATCCTCGTTCGCAGTCTGAAGATTTAGGAAATGATGCTGTAAAAGCAAGCGAGTACGGATTGAAAAACTTAAAACGTGTTGTAGATAATATCTTAAACTGGTCTTACGATAAAGATAAGTCTTATTACGAAACTGGTAAACTGTATATTGGAGCTATCGGACAATGGCAAACGTACAATGGTCATGTATTAACCAATATTGGCGGTGTTTACTTAAACCCAACAGTTCACGGCGATAACAAACAGAGTTATGTTCCGGTTCCTGCAGCAATGCAAAAAAGAGCAGTAGATTATTTAGTAAAAAATGTAATTACGATTCCACAGTGGTTGTTTTTTAATGACGTTTTAGACAAAACAAATCCACTGAAAGATTCTCCTTTTGGGCCTTATGAGTACACACCATATACAATGTCAAGAGCATTACAATATGATGTTATATATAGTTTATTTAGCGATGACCGTTTACTTCGAATGACAGAAAATGAATTATACCAGCGAAATAAAACCACCGAGAAGGTTTTTACCGTAAATGAATTGTTTAAAAAAATGCATCAGAATGTATTTGCAGGAACTATCCAAAACAAATCACTTACTATTCTGGAGCGTATGACACAAAAGAATTATGTAGATGTTTTAATTATTTCAACAAATAAATTATTTGAAAAAACGGATGTTAAAAAAACAATCCAAATACAAGAAACATTACAAATGCCTCATTTATGTTCTTTAGATGATGCACATATGGCGAGAAACATTAATAATTCTTTCTTAAAAAGAGTTACAGAAGTAACATCAGATAAAAAAGGGGAATTAACAAAAGTACTTCAACTATTAAGAACAAAAAGAAGTACCGGAGATGAATCAACCCAAAATCATTACCGCGATTTAATACAACGAATCGACAAAGCTTTGAACAATACAACCTTTTAATACATAACCCAAACCCAAAACATGAAAAAAATTCTACATGCCCTACTGCTGTTCCTGGCCATCGCAGGATATGCGCAGGAAACCCGAACTATTACGGGGATCATTCAAGATGAAGCTGACTTGTCGCCAATTCCTGGTGCATCGATCTTTGTTGAGAATAATTCGATCTCAAACAAAACTGCCATGGCAGGTATTATTCAAAGTGAAGGAATCGGAACTACTACTGATTTCGACGGTAAATTCTCTTTGAAAATTTCTAAAAATATTACTTCTTTGAGAGTTACATTCATGGGATACAAATCGTATACTCTTGAACTTTCTGCTCAAAAAAATTATACGATCAACTTAACGTCTGAAACTGCAAAACTTCAGGAGGTTGTTGTAACAGGTTACCAAAAAATTGAGAAAAGAAAACTTACTGCAGCGGTTTCTAAAATCGACATGTCTGCAATTCAGCAGACTGGAGTTTCTAGTATTGACCAATTATTAGTTGGACAAATTGCCGGAGTTGCTGTAAGCACACCATCTGGAGCACCTGGAGCGCCTGCGAAAATCAGAATCAGGGGTACAGCTTCTCTTAATGGTACACAAGATCCTTTATGGGTACTTGATGGATTGCCATTAGAAGGAAATGAAGTTCCTAAAAACTTTGACAAAGACAATATCGACATATTAGGCAACTACTCTATTGCTGGTTTAAATCCAGACGATATTAAAGATATCACGATTTTAAAAGATGCTGCTGCAACTGCTATTTACGGTGCGCGTGCTGCAAATGGTGTAATCGTGGTAACTACTAAAAAAGGTAGAGCTGGTAAAATGGTAGTAAGTTTCAATACGAATACATTTATCACACAAAGACCTGAGTTTTCTAAATTAAACTTGATGAACTCAAACGAGAAAATTGATTTAGAACTTAACATGGCAAGCCGTGCAGACTTGACTTACAGAGATACTGGCGGAGATATTTCTCGTATCCTAAACGGAACTGGTGAACTAGATGCTTACAGAGCTGGAGGATTTTCTGCTTTAAGCCCTGCATCACAACAATCTATCAATTCTTTAAGAGGAAACAACACAAACTGGGGTAACTTATTATACCAAACAGCTATCAACACGCAACACGGTTTAAGTTTATCTGGTGGTGGAGAAAAATCAGATTATTATTTCTCTTTAGGATACTATGATGAAAAGGGAGCAACTATTGGAACTGGTTTCAAACGTTACAACTTAACATTAAAAAACAACTATCAAATAACAGATAAATTTAAAGTTGGTGTTGGAATTTTTGGTTCTGAAAACAAAACTACATCTTACCTTACAGATACAGATGCGTTTACAAACCCATCAAATTACTCAAGAAACGTAAATCCATATTTAACTCCATACAACGAAGATGGAAGTTATAAATATGATCCGGATATCGCTGGTTATTCTGGTCGTTATGTTCCTTTTAACATCTTAGAAGAAAGAGCAAATACTTCTTACGATTTAAAAACAAGAGCTATTAAAGCATTATTAGATGCTGAATATAAAGTTACTAAAGACTTAAAAGTAACGTCTCAATTAGGTTTACAATTAGACAATACTGCTAGCGAAAAATTTGCTGGAAAAGAAACTTATTACACAAGAAAGCAAAAAGAAAAATCACGTTATTTTACTAACGGAGCTTACAATTATTTCCTTCCGGAAGGTGGAATTATTCAAAACTCAAATACAGACTTTTTTCAGTATAACTTAAAAACAATGATAAGTTACAAAACTGAAATTGCTGAGAAACACGAAATCGAAGCAATGGTTGGTAATGAGTTAAGAAGAAACTACACAACATCTGTTTCAACTAAAGGATTTGGTTTTGATGAGAAAAATTTAACTACACAGCCAATTCTTTTCCCTAACGCTGGTTTCGCTAAGGAATCTGATTATAAACAATATGCTAAAAGTGAAAATGAAAATGCTTTTGCTTCTTTCTTCGCTACAGCAGCTTATACTTACAACAGAAAATATAGTGTATTTGGAAGTGTGAGATACGATGGTTCAGATTTATTTGGTGTAGATCCTAAATACAAATATTTACCACTTTGGTCAACATCTGCATCTTGGGCAGTGTCTGAAGAAGATTTCTTAAAAGATAACTTAACACTTTCTAACTTAAGACTTCGTGCTTCTTACGGTTTACAAGGAAATATTGACAAAAATACTTCTCCTTACGTAATGGGTACTAATGGTACAACTATTATTTTACCAGGACAAAATGAGCAGATTATTGATGTTCAGAGCCCGCCAAATGAAAAATTACGTTGGGAAAAAACAAGTAATACTAACGTTGGTGCTGATATAGGTTTATTCAACAATCGTATTAGCCTTGTAACAGATTTATACGGAAGAAAAAGTTCTGACTTAATTGGTTTAAGAGCACTTCCATTAGAAAATGGTTTTGAGTATACAAATATGAACTGGGCACAAGTAAGCAACAAAGGTTACGAGATTACTTTGTCTACAAAAAATATTGACCGTCCAAACTTTCAATGGAATACAAGTATTAACTTTTCTCATAACAAAAGTAATGTAGACCGTATCGAAGTTCGTGATACTGATTATTTACCAAACAGAGAAGGACGTCCGGTAAATGCTGTATTTGGATTTAAAACAAACGGAATTGACGAAAATGGATATCCTTTATTTATCAACAAAAAAGGAGAAACTGTAAACTCTCAAACATTCTTTGGTTTATATGACCCATTTGCTGATATTTTCCCAGGAGAATTAGCGCAGTCAAATTTATCAGCTGCTGAATTTAGAGACTTATTTGTTTATTTAGGAGACAGAGATCCTAAGTTTACTGGAGGTATTACCAATACTTTTAAAGTAAGTAATTTTGATTTAACAATTGCTGCTTCTTTCAACATCAAACAAACTGTAACAAGAACTCCTCCATACAATGGAACAATCGTAGACAGAGGACAAAATTACAGTAGAGATATTTTAGATGCATGGTCACCAACTAATACATCTTCTAACTTACCAGGAATTACAAGTAAAGATTCAGGAACAGGAGATTCTTATATGGCATACCTATGGTATTCTGGACAAAATCAAATTACAACCTACAATTATTTAGATACATGGGTTAGCGAAATGAGTTATATGAGATTAAGCAGTTTGCGTTTAGGTTATACATTCCCTAAAGCATTTACAGATCAAATTAACATTTCAAGCATCAGACTTAATGTTGAAGCTAGAAACTTATTCGTAATTAGTTCTGATTACAAAGGTTACTTTGACCCTGAAACTTTCGGAAACATTTATGCACAACCAGTTCCTAAGTCATTTACTTTAGGATGTAATGTAACTTTCTAATAAAAATAAAGATGAAAAAATTCTCAAAATATATACTACTTTTTGCTGCAGCACTTGCAGTAACAAGCTGTGATGACTATCTGGATATCCAACCAGTTGGTCGTGTTATCCCGGAAACATTAGAGCAGTACCGCGCAGTTTTAACAAAAGGATACGACGTATATCCTGAACACAAATCATTAACGGCAGTTCGTACAGACGAATTAACGATGAATGAATTTAGTGATGACGTAACATACTATAGAGATATTTATATTTGGAAAGATGCAAATCCGGATCGTATTACAACTACTTTTCAATATGCAGATTTATACAAAACTATCTTTTATACGAACGTAATCATTAACGAAGCGTCTAAAAAATTAGATGTATCTCCAGAAAGAAACCAGTTAGTTGGAGAAGCGTACGCTTTAAGAGCAATGGCTTACTTTGATTTAATTAACCTTTTCGGAAAACCTTACAATGCAGCAACAGCAGGTTCAGACAAAGGAGTTCCTTTAGCGTTAGAGATTGATTTAGAGCAGGCTTTCGTACCTCAGACAGTAGAAGTGATTTACAATCAAATTATTTCTGATACTCAGGAAGCTGAAAAATTCATCAACAAAGATTCTCAAACAAAAGGTTTAAACTACCGTTTCTCTAAAGTTGCTTTATACAGTTTAGAAAGCCGTATTTATTTATATGTACAACAATGGCAAAAATCGCTTGACGCTGCAAACAAAGCGTTAGCAATTAACAACGCTTTAGTTGATTTAAAGGCTACACCTGTATTTGCAACAAAATATGATTCAAAAGAATCTATTTTAGCTCTTGAAGATGGTTTAATAAACAACTTAAAAGGTGCCGTTTATGCTTCGCCAGATTTAATTGCTGCTTACAGCAAAACGACTGATTTACGTTTTCCTCTTTATTTCTTAGCAAGCGGAAGCCGTTACAGAATTCAAAAAGGTGGAAATATTGATCAAAAATGTTCTTTCAGAACTTCTGAGTTATATTTAACAAAAGCAGAAACTTCATTAAAGCTGAACAATATTGCTGATGCTAAAACAACTGTTTTAAGTTTCATCAAAAACAGATATACAGCAGCTGCTTATGTACAACTTGAAATTGAAGTTAACGCAATGAATGCTGCAGATTTAACAAATTTCATTTACGAAGAAAGACACCGTGAGTTTGCTGTTGAAGGACAGCGTTGGTTTGATTTGAGAAGAACATCTCAAAAACAAATCGTTCACACTTTTGACGGTGATAATTATACATTGATACAAAACGATCCGCGATATACCATTATTTACCCGGCAGACGCGAGATTAAACAATCCCAATCTATAAATACCTATTGTTTTTTTTAAAAGAGGTCCAGTTGCAAAGCTGGGCCTCTTTTGCATTTATTTACATCAAGAACATTGTGAACGGTTTCAAACGTTAGAACACAATAAATCACGGTTCGTTTCCTGTGGTTGAAACCACAGGCTATATTTAAAATAAAAATTAAATTTTGATTAAAGCTTAAATAAACATAGCCCGTGGTTTCAATCACGGGAACACGATATAATCACAATCCATATCCCATAGTTGAAACCACAGGCTATATTTGAAATAGAAACATTGAATTTTCATTAACAATTTAATAAACATAACCCGTGGTTTCAACCACGGGAACACAATATAATCACAATCCATAACCCACAGTTGAAACCACAAGTAATATGTGAAACATAACAAAAAAGATTAAATAACAACAAAACTGCAAACTCCTATAAAAACTTGTTGTAAAAAAACTATAGACAATTATATTTGCAAAATCATTTAAGAGCTTCTCACTTAAAAATGAAACTTTTTAACTTTATCTCAAAAGGAAAATGAAAATTGCCATTGTCGAAGACGAATATCTTGCATCCACTTACCTAAAGTCAATTTTAGAGCAGCAGGACATTTTACAGATAGCCGAAATTGCAGTTTTAAAATCTGTAAAAGAAGCAGTCGATTTTTTTAAACAAAACAATGTCGACTTAGCCTTTATGGACATTCATTTGGGCGATGGAAAAAGTCTTGAAATATTTGAGAAAGCCACAATCTCCTGCCCTGTCATTTTTGTTACCGCTTATGATTCTTATGCCATTTCGGTTTTCAAACACTTTACAATTGATTATCTTTTAAAACCTTTTGAAGAACAAGAACTATTAGAAGCCCTAACCAAATTCAAAAAAATAAAAGACAGTTTTAATGCCGATGCAACCCTGCAATCTTTAGTTGCTATCGAAAATCCTGAAACAAATAAAATTCAGCGTCATTTTTTAGTAAATCACGGTTATAAACTAATTTCAGTAAACGAATCTGAAATTACTTATTTTGCTGCATCAGGAAAGCACTTATTTATATATGTAAAATCAGGAAACAGTTATTTATACAATAGCACGATTACTGATATTATAAATAGCCTCGATCCTTTTATCTTTTTCAAAATAAACAGAAAATATATCGTACACCGAAATATTATAAAAGAAGTTGTAAAACATTCACATCAAAAAATCGAACTCATTCTTACCGTTCCTCCTATCGAAAACGACCCGATAATCATCAGTAAAAAAGAAATAAATAATTTCAAAAACTGGCTCGATCAATAAAAATTATTATTTCTTAAATACTAAAAATGCTAAAATTTACGCTTTCGTAGAAGATTGAAAACTGCATAATTCACAATTTGAAGTTTTAAACTGACCAAATAAGTGTCAAAATCATTCTAAAAAGTTAAAATAGCGTTATAAGAATCATAAAGTTGATATTATGTAACTTAGAGTATAACTTTCTTCATTTCATAATTCTTTATCTTTGAGAGACAAAAATTTAAATGAAAAAGAAAATGCCACACAACAGATTTTATCCTAACGAAGAATTCAAAGAAATAGAAATAAACGCATCATTACAACTTAAATACGCAATTTCAAACAGAGGAAGATTAATAAGCTTTACAGACGAAATTGAAAACGGCCGAATCCTTAAAGGCGGTTTAAGCGATGGATATCCTACTTTTAGATTTAAGGTTAAAAAAGATGACAAAATCATTAACAAATATTTATTTCTCTACAAATTAGTTGCCCAATATTTTCTTCCAAAACAATCAGAAGATCAAACCTATGTTCTGCATCTCGATTACAACCGAAGCAACGATGATATCAGCAATTTACGCTGGGCAACAAAACAAGAAATGATGGCGCACAGCCGCAAAAGTCCGCGTGTGATTCAGGCGAAGAAAAACCTGATCGAACACAACTTAAAAGCCGACGGACGAAAATTAACAACGACAAAAGTCATGTTGATCAAAAAAATACTGGCAAGACCAGAACAAAAAACACGTCTTAAAATGATCGCTAAACAATTCGGCGTAAGCGAAATGCAGATCCGCAGAATTGCCAGCGGCGAAAACTGGGGACACGTGAAGGTTTAATTATTAATTGTAAATGGTGAATTGTTAATGGCTGATAATGCTTAATTAATAATTTACAATTAACAATTCACCATTTATAATTTACAATTATTTTGTCAGGCTGAGCGAAGTCGAAGCCCGCGCAAAGCTCTTCCATATAGTTTCATAACAACAAAATATATAGCCACAGATTATACAGATTAAACGGATTTTAAAAATCTTTTTAATCCTGATAATCTGTGGCCTTTATTATTATTTAATAATTTCTGTCACTCTGAGCGAAGTCGAAGCCCCGCGCAAAGTACTTCCATATAGTTTCATAACAACAAAATATATAACCACAGATTACACAGATTAAACGGATTTTAAAAATCTTTTTAATCCTGATAATCTGTGGCTTTATTATTATTTAATAATTTCTGTCACTCTGAGCGAAGTCGAAGAGCTTTTTTACAAGGAGCAGGGCTTCGACTTCGCTCAGCCTGACAAATGAATCAATATTTCAAATTTTCCACATTTTACCTTTTTACTTTTTTACATGATACTCTTTTTAAAATAAATCATTAAATTCGCAAGCACAAATAACAAAAGAAAATCGACAAGTGAGTTTCGGAATCTATAAACCTCATTTTCGATAGTTAATACTAAAAACACAAAAAATGAAATACGACGTTATTGTTTTAGGAAGTGGTCCTGGAGGATATGTAACAGCGATTAGAGCTTCACAATTAGGCTTTAAAGTAGCTGTAGTTGAAAAAGAAAACCTTGGTGGTGTATGTTTAAACTGGGGATGTATCCCAACAAAAGCATTATTAAAATCAGCTCAGGTTTTTGATTATTTAAAACACGCTTCTGACTACGGATTAAAAGTTTCTGAATTCGATAAAGATTTTCCTGCTGTTGTTCAACGCAGCCGTGGTGTTGCAGAAGGAATGAGCAAAGGTGTTCAATTCCTAATGAAAAAAAACAAAATTGACGTTATCGAAGGTTTTGGGAAACTAAAACCAGGAAAAAAACTTGACGTTACAGATAAAGATAATAAAGTTACTGAATACAGCGCTGATCATATCATCATCGCAACCGGAGCTCGCTCTCGTGAGTTACCAAACTTACCTCAAGACGGTGTAAAAGTAATTGGTTACCGTCAGGCAATGACATTACCAACACAGCCAAAATCTATGATTATTGTAGGTTCTGGAGCAATTGGAGTTGAGTTTGCTCATTTCTACAACTCAATGGGAACAGATGTTACTATCGTAGAATTTATGCCAAACGTAGTTCCTGTAGAAGACGAAGATATCTCAAAACAATTTGAGCGTTCTTTGAAAAAAGCCGGAATTAAAGTAATGACAAGCTCATCTGTTGAGCGTATTGACACAACTGGTGCAGGAGTAAAAGCATTTGTTAAAACTGCAAAAGGAGAAGAAGTTCTTGAAGCTGACATCGTACTTTCGGCAGTTGGAATCAAAACAAACATTGAAAATATTGGTTTAGAAGAAGTTGGAATCGCTGTTGACAAAGATAAAATCTTAGTAAACGCTTACAACGAAACTAACATTCCTGGATACTACGCAATTGGAGACGTTACTCCAGGTCAGGCTTTAGCTCACGTAGCTTCTGCAGAAGGAATTAACTGTGTAGAAAAAATTAAAGGACTTCACGTACAGCCAATCGATTACGGAAACGTTCCGGGTTGTACTTACGCAACTCCAGAAATTGCTTCTGTAGGTTTAACAGAAAAACAAGCAAAAGAAAAAGGTTACGAATTAAAAATTGGTAAATTCCCATTCTCAGCTTCAGGAAAAGCAAAAGCTGCAGGAACTCCAGACGGATTCGTAAAAGTAATCTTTGATGCTAAATACGGAGAATGGTTAGGATGCCACATGATTGGTGCTGGTGTTACAGATATGATTGCAGAAGCAGTTGTAGCTCGTAAACTAGAAACTACAGGTCATGAAATCCTTAAATCAATCCACCCTCACCCAACAATGAGCGAGGCAGTTATGGAAGCTGTAGCAGATGCTTACGGCGAAGTAATTCACTTGTAAAAATATACCGTTTTACGGTCATATATAATTTTCAATTTAAAAATCCGATTTGTGAAAGCAAGTCGGATTTTTTATTTTGTCATTTCGACCGAAGCGAAAAATCGCACAAGAAATTCCGCAAAGAAACTCTACAAAGTAAATCCCCCAATCTTGTCATTTCGACGAAGGAGAAATCTTCGCGAGAAACTCCGTATAGAATATCCTCAATCTTTGTCGAGTTACTTGCGGAGATTTCTCCTTCGTCGAAATGACAATACTTTGTCTTAAAATCAGATTTGTAAAAATAAGTCGTTTCTTTATGGCGTGTCCCTCCGGGTCAGGCTGTCCGCTATATCTTTTATGGCGAACCCCGCCATAAAAGGATGCCGCTCCCATCCTTCACGCACAGTAGTTTTCAAAAGATAAATAATAAATTATAGGTAATTATGATACATCAACAAGCTTTGATAAAGAAATCTCTAAAGCTGTTGCAACTTCCAACAAAGTATAAAGTGTCGGATTAACTTTTCCGTTTTCTAATTTTTCTATAGATTGACGGTCTTTATTACATGCTCTAGCCAAATCTGACTGACTCCATCCCTTAACTTCTCGTAATTCAATAATTCGTTGACCTATTTTCTTTTTTAGTATATCACGTGTCATAAATCAAATGTCATATAATTTGCTGACAATTTTGTCATATAAAAAGCTTACAGCTTAATTTTTATGCATATATTTGTCGTATAATTATATGACAATAGGAAATTCTAGAAACTAATATCTGAGTTTTGTAATTTCGACCGAAGGGAGAAATCGCACAAGAAACTCCACAAAGCAAATCGCCAATCTTTGTCGATTAACGAGTGCGATTTCTCGTTCCTCGAAATGACAATACTTTATCTTAACAACAACAACAATGAACAACGAGAGAAAACTAAAAATTCACACCAAATTCCAAAAAAGAACATACAAACACATTACAATTCCATCAATAATACTGGAAGGCAAATGGCTTGAAAAACTTGGATTTAAAAAAGGCGAAATTGTAATTGTTGAGCAAGAAGAAAATAAACTCATAATTACTAATGGAAATAAGAAAAACTAAATTCAATGTTTTGTCATTCCGAGGAACGAGGAATCGCACTCGTATATCCACAAAGAAGCTCCGTAAACAAAATCGCCAATCTTTGGCGATATACGAGTGCAATTTCTCTCCCGAAGTTTCGGGATCGAAATGACAATACTTTAACTAAAAATCATAAACTTTAAAATTTATAAAGAAAAATTTGTTAAAAACTTCACATTAAAAAATATTGAAGTCGTCTTATAATTCTTATTTTTATTCTTTATAAATAAGATTTTATGACATTACCTTTTATAGAAATAATTGAAGCCACAACAAGTGATCCTAATTTACTAATGTGGAAATTTTATGATGAAGATAAAGAAATAAAAAACGGAGCAAAACTAACCGTTCGCGAAAGTCAGCATGTAATGCTTTTAAACGAAGGTCAGCTTGCCGATATATATTCGCCGGGACTTCACACTTTATCTACAGAAAATATCCCGATTTTAAGCAAGCTGAAAGGCTGGAAATACGGCTTTGAAAGTCCGTTTAAAGTCGATGTTTATTTTTTCAACACGCATCAATTCATCAATAATAAATGGGGAACTCCCGCTCCTATTCTGTTAAACGATCCACAATTTGGGCAAATCAGAATTCGTGCTTTCGGAAGTTTCGACATTCAAATTGTCGACGTTGCCAAATTCTTCCGTCAATATGCCGGAACGTATCAGCAGCTTACCATTTTTGAATTGCAAAACCAATTACGAGATTTCGTTGCACCAAAATTTGGAGAAGTTCTAGCAAACGAAAACATCACCGTTACCGACATTGCCGGAAATATTACCCAATTGGGCAAAAAAATCGAACCGTATCTTAAACCTTATTTCCTTCAGTTTGGGATTGAATTAACGCAGTTTGTAATCACCAGCGTTACATTGCCTGAAGAAGTTACGGCACATTACGACAAAATCACCAATATGAATATGGTAACCGATATGGATAAATTTACCAAATTCAATACTGCAACCGCAATTGGCGATAAAGGAACCGCGCTTCACGATGCAACCCAAAACGCATTAAGCATGGGAATTCTTCTCAATCAATTACAGCAAAATAAAGAAACACCAAAAGAAGAAGTAAAAGACGATTTAACATCTAAGCTTCAAAAACTAAAATCTTTATTTGACGCCGGTTTAATCGACGAAGACGAATTCAAAACAAAAAAATCCGAATTATTAAGCCAATTATAATGGAAGAGAAAAAAGTCAATTCGTTTTTAGACAGACTAAAACAAAAAGCTCAAAACCAAACTAATTATGGCGGTGAAATGGAAATCAACGATGCCAAAATGAATGCAAAGGACTGTCCAAACTGCGGCGCCGGAAGAGCAAAACAAGACGGCGTAACGCATTGTGCTTATTGCGGATTTGAGTTTATAACCGTAAAACTTACGGACGGAGTTTATATCAAAAAAGAAGATAATTCAATTTAAAATCATATCACGTGTTCGGACTATTTAATAAATCAAAAGACCCAGAAAAAAACGAAGGAAGTAAAGAAACATTTCCAGAATGGTACGCAGAACTTCAGGAATCACAACAAAGATGGTTTGCGTTTTTAGAAAAACTCGAAGCAAAAATGGAAGAACTGGCAACAGCCTCAATTCCAGAATTGAAACAGCTTTTACAAGAAGATGAAGATCTTTATAAAAGAACTTTTCACAGAGTTTTTTCCGGTATAAATGGCCAGTTAAACAACATTAGAGACAAAGCCAGAGATACATACGAAGAAAAAATAAGCCGTATTTATTACGATCTCGATTCACAGATTTCTGTTTTAGATAAACATCATGATTTACTTTCAGATTTTAGAAGCGCTTGTTCAGATCGATACAATGATTTTGACGACAAATTTGATTATTGGAGAAAACAAATCGAAAAAACTCAGGAACGTGATCTTGAAATCGAATACAAAAAAATATTAGACGAATACGAAGCCATTAAAAACAAATTCAGCTGTACACAATGCGGCGGAAATATTGAAATCGAAAAAATCTTTTTAATCGAAACCTATATTTCATGTCCGTATTGTCAAACGCAAAATACGTTTGCGCCAAGTACACAAGGCCGAAATTTACAAAACATTGCACGAGGACTTGCTGAACAAAGAACCGCTCATTTATACGAAGCTTTTGAAACCGAAGATAAAAAAGAGCGTGAATTGTATCACCAACGTCACGAATTAAGTCTGAGCAAAATACACGAATCAGACAAAAAAGTGCTGAGTGAAATTCAGGCAAAAATGGACGATCTCGAAGAACAAAGGCAATTTGTAATTAAAAATGCTCCAAAACTTTATCAGGTTTATCTGCGCGCCATGTATGACGAGTGGAATAAAATTACGCCAGATTTAAAAGAGCACAACGAAAAAATGTATCAAAATCAAGTACCCAATTAATAATTATTAATCCTTAAAAATCAACAAATGTTTAAAAAACTTTTTGGAGCTCTAACTGGAGACAACAAACAAGAAAATCAAAATTACGAGCAGACACAAACATCAAATGAAAGTCATGAAGATAATTATGAAGATAACTACGAAAATGAATATCAGGAAGTAGAATACGATCCGGAGACTTTACACGGAACGCATTATGATGTTGAAGATTTTGATGCCGAAGTTGCAGAAAGAGCCGAAGCATGGATTGCAGACGAACGCGCAAGCGGAGAAAACCTTGACGAAAAAGACATTCAAAACATATATTTCAATTACAGAAGAACGGTTTATACAGAATGGAACAATTGCGACTCAGACCAAATGATTCGTTTTGAGCACGCAAATTCTTTAAAATACAGCGGAGTTCAAACTTCGGGATTTGTAAAAGTAGACGAAAACAATCCGTTTCTTGAGCCAGTTCACGGTGTAGATTTAAGAACCTATACAGCAATGTGCCTTAAAATTAGTGCAGGAGTTGATTATCTTGAAGTTTGCAAAGCAATGGGCTTCGAATCTGTAGTTTGGGAAGAATTAAACACAATCTGGCCGCAACGTATGGGCGAAGATACTTCGTTTACCGTTACAACTTTATTCGGACAATATTATGCTGAAAACGTAACTGTTCCGCAATTAGAAAACCTTAAAGCTGAAATTTCAGAAGAAGGAGCAGCAAATTTGGAAAGAATTAGAACAGACCGCTATTTCTACGAAGAATTGGCCGGAGCAAGACAAGCTGCTTACGAATACGGAATCGATGGTGCACAATGGATTTTAGAGAACTTTGGAATCAACCTTGCCGATTTCCAATCGGTAGCAATGCAGTGGATGACAGAACAAAACCAAAACTGGAATTCAGCAGATATCACAGAATTTCATGATTATCAACAAGCAAAACAAAAAGAATATGCTGCAAAATTTGCTGCAGAACAAGGCGGAAATATCGCAGATGATGTGAATTTCTAAATTGATTTCTTTTAAGTATAAAAAAACCGATTTGCCAAAACAAATCGGTTTTTTATTCGTTTAAATTTAACTGTATTTCAAAAGTCACTTTAAAAATATATACAATGGAAAACACACCCATTTTTTTCGCCGATGGAGAAAATCCAAAAATGATCGAAGCTTTCAAAAAAGCGCAGGAAACCTTTAAATATTTCTGGAGAGAATTATCCTGGGAATACCGCAGAATAATTCCCGGACTAGATGTTGCTTGTGTAAAACTGGCTTTCACTCAGGAAATAGACGGAGAAACTGTAGTGGAACATATGTGGATTAACGATGTGAATTTTGATGGCGAAACTATCTATGGCGTTTTGGTGAATCAGCCAAGTGAATTAACCAATGTCAATAATGGAGACGAAGTACAAATTCCAATCAACCAAATCAGTGACTGGCTATTTGCAATTGGAGGAAAAACATATGGAGCATTTACCATTCAGGCAATGCGTTCCGAAATGAGCGACGACGAAAGAGAAAGTCATGATGAAGCCTGGGGATTAGATTTTGGAGATTTCAACGATATTTTAGTCGTTAACGAGCAAAAAGAAAAACCGGAGAATCTTATAGAACATCCTATGAGCAAAAACATGAAAGACAGTCTTATTGACTTTGTAAAGAATAATCCCGAAGAAGTGAGCGCGCAAGATGAATTAGGTTATACTTTTTTACATAGAGAAGCAGTTGCAGGAAATCTTACTTCGGTAGAAATATTATTAGAATCAGGAGCAGATAAAAATGTAAAAACTGCCAGCGGAAAAACAGCACTCGATTTTGCAAAACAATTAAATTGGGAACATTTAATTCCTGTATTATAATATTTTTATTCAAAATCCGATTTGTAAAACAGATCGGTTTTTTTCTTTACATAAATATTAATTTATCTTTTTATCCTAAACCAATAATGTGGTATTTTTGCAGCACCAAATCTAATCTTCGCCTGCGATGAAAAAAATATTTTTCCTTATAATAATCTTGTTCCCCGCAAGTATAATATTTTCTCAAACAAAAAAAGAAAACACAGTTACTGAAGCTCAAAATGTTTTTTCAAGACCTTATGACTATGTAAATGATTTCGAAAAAATCTTAAATCCAGATCAAATCACAAACCTCACAAATACTTTAAAGGCATTTGAAAAACAATTTCTGTACAAAATTACAGTTGTAACAACTTCCACAATACAGCCTTATACCTCTTTCCCTGATTATTCATTAGAATTAGACAAATATCTGGCAAAAGATCCAAAACTAGATCCAACAATTCTAATCGTAGTAAGCAAAGAATTAAGACAAATTCAGGTTCAAAGTATTGATCTTATTCGTTATAAACTAAGCGATAACGATACCCAAAATATCATTACAACCTATGCCGTTCCCGAATTTAAAAAAGGAGATTATGGCAAAGGTTTAGAACTTGCCGTCGATCAAATTATGAATAAATTAAAAACATATTAATTATTCTTTTAACGAAAAATCTTATATTGTATTCGTTTTAATCATAAAAAGAAAGTATGACATTAGAAGAATACAAAAAACAATTTTCAGAAGATGATGCTGTAGGATGGCTTGAAATCGATAAAGAATTTGAACGTCTTTATCCAGATCAGGAACCTAAACATTTTGCTCCGGCCATAAGTTATATGATTGGCGGAGAACATCCGCTGGACGGCGTAAGCATTTACGAAAGCAAAAAACAAACAGATCATTTTCACTTTGTAACCTACGGATTTTCTGAATTGTATTATGACGAAAATAAAATCGAAGATGAATTTAGCAAATGGGGATTTGAACTTACTTTTAGGCTAAAACCTTTTGCAGAAGACAACGGAAACCCAAGCTGGGTAATTGCTCTTTTACAAAACATTGCAAAATATGTTTTTGACAGCGGCAACTGGTTTGAAGAATTTCATTATATGCCCGCAAACGGCCCTATAAGACTCGATACCGAAACGGATATTACAGCTTTAGTAATAGTTGCCGATCCTGAAATCGAAAAGAAACAAACTCCGCACGGTGAACTTTCGTTTTTACAAATAGTGGGAATAACTTCTGCTGAATACGAAGCCATAAAAGAAAATCCCGCAACGGTCGAAGAATTGGTAAACAAACTAAAAGAAAACAATCCGCTGTTAATTACAGATTTAACGAGAAAATCATAAAATATCAAAAATCCGATTGGTGAAAACAAATCGGATTTTTTGATTTCCGTCTGTTAAAAATAATCTACACCAGCATTAATTTTAATAACTTTATCGGTAAATAATAACGCTATGAAAGAAATATGCATTGTTGAATTCACTTCTAATTTAGGCTTAAAAGAACCCCAAACAGGAAAAGAACCAGGCGTAAATCGTTTGCCGGATTGGTTATGGAAACATAATCTGCATAAAGCAATTAATCCCAAAAACATCATAAGGGTTGACCCTCCAAAATATTCCAATATAAAAGATCCCGAAACCAATATTCTCAACGCAGATTCATTAGTTACCTACGCCAGAGAACAAGCCTATTTAATAAACAATTTACTGAGTGCCAATAAATTCCCGTTTATTTTGGGCGGCGATTGCAGTATTCTTTTAGGCCCCGCAATGGCTTTAAAACAAAAAGGCAATTATGGCTTATTTTATCTTGACGGTCATACTGATTTTATGGATGTTTCGCTGTCTGAAACCGGCGGCGTTGGCGGAATGGCAGCTTCAATTGTTACCGGAAACGGACATCAAAAACTAACCAATATCCTTAATTTATCTCCTTATATAAAAGAAGAAAATCTTTGGTGCGTTGGCAATCGCGAATACGATGATGAATACGAAAACGAAATTAGAAAATCTTCTGCAACATATATAAGTCTTCAGGAATTGAGAAAACAAGGTATTAAAAATGCTGTGAAAACATTTCTATCAGAAGTTGAAAACAAAAACTTAGATGGTTTCTGGCTTCATATCGATGTCGATGTTCTTAACGACGATGTTATGCCGTGCGTAGACAGCAGAACACCAGACGGTTTGACCTATAATGAATTTAATGAACTTACCTCCTATTTATTTGAAAGTAAAAAACTAAGCGGACTTGAAATTACGATTCTCGATCCGGATTTAGACGAAACCGGAAAACATACCAAAGATTTCGTAAACAATATCACGGTTACTTTTAACAAACATTTCAATACTTGATTTAAAAACATAAACACCAAATAATCAATATTTTAATATTATTTTTACTACTGACAAACCGTTGTCACAATGCCATTTTACCTTTACTAAAAATAAGATTTATGGAAACGAAAGACGGAAAATTAGCAGTTTATGCCGAAACCAGAGCAGACTGGCGCAAATGGCTGACAGAAAACAGTGTAAATGAAAAATCAGTTTGGCTGATTTTATTTCATAAAAAAAGCAAAACTAAAAGTGTAAATTTAATCGAAGCTACAGAAGAAGCCCTTTGTTTTGGCTGGATCGACAGTTTGTGCAAAAAACGCGACGGCGAAAGTTATTATCTTACTTTTTCGCATCGCAGCCCAAAAACCAGCAAATGGAGCAAACCCAACATAGAAAGAGCCGAACGCATGATTAAAGAAAACTTAATGACCGAATACGGACAAAAGTTAATCGACATTGCCAAAGAACAAGGAAAGTGGATAACGGATTAATAGAATAATTTGGGTGTTCCTATGGATCATTTTTAAAACAAAATTCAACAACCCGATTTGATGAAAATAACAGAAATTACAAAAAGTGATTTTGAACCTTTAAAAATCCTGTTTTTAAAAGAAAGACAAAGAACATTTTCGTGGCTTGATACATCAGAATTTAAATTAGACGATTTTGAAAAACATACGCAGGGAGAATATATTTTAGTGGCACATATTAATGAAATTCCGGTTGGTTTTATTTCGATTTGGATGCCAAATAGTTTCATTCACCATCTATATGTTGACCAAGAATATCAAGGCCAGAAAATTGGAACCGAATTATTGAAAGCAGCCATTCAAAAAACTAAATTTCCGCTCACTTTAAAATGTTTAGAAAACAATATCAAAGCCGTTGAGTTTTATAACAAAACAGGATTTATAGAAAAAGAAAAAGGACGCTCTGAAAATGGAACCTACATTTTATTTGAGCTTTCAAAAGATATTAATTAAAATTCAAAACCATGAATAAGGAAATCCAGGCATACAACGACTCACAAAACGCTGAAGACAAAAAAATATGTGATATTTTAAGTGTAGAAATTAACGATTTCCTGCAAGAAGCCGAAAGCAAAATCTGGCATAGGCATCCGGTTTGGTTTTTAGACGGAAATCCTGTTGCTGGTTACAGTAAATTAAAAGATTCTGTGAGACTGCTTTTTTGGAGCGGACAATCTTTTGAGGAAAGCGGACTTCAAAATGAAGGAAGTTTTAAAGCCGCCGAAGCACGTTATACAAACTCAGATCAAATCAATATCGACGATCTAAAAAGATGGCTTGATAAAGCCAGAAACATTCAATGGGATTATAAAAATATCGTGAAACGCAAAGGTGTTTTAATTCGGTTGAAATAACTTTAACCATTCTTAAAATACTTTAACGCAACCTTTTAACATTTTTTTCATCTATAAATAAATTAATCTAAAATTAAAACCGATGAAAAAATATTTACTTCTCCTTATTTTAATTGCATTCTCTTCCTGTAATGATAATGATGATAATCACTCTGCCGAAAATCGCTTAGAAGGCAAATGGAGCTGGGTTCGCACTTATGGCGGATTTGGAGGACCAACTAGTTCAGAAACATCAGATCAAAAAGTTATAATTGAAATCTCAAATTCTACAATTAAAACCTATATAAATGGAAATCTGTCCCAACAGCAGAAATTTTTTATCATAACAAAAAAATCTGTTTTTGGCGGAGACAGAAAAATGATTGTTATTGATAAAGGCGACTTCATTACGCAAGAATATTATTTTGACAGGTCATTTGAGTTTCATGGCAATAAACTGTATTTAATACAAGAATGTATTGATTGCTCTACATCAGAATATGAACGCGTCAAATAATTGTAATTTGTTAATTATGAATTGTTAATTCAAAACTCAATTAAGTTAATAATCAATAATTAACAATTAATATTTAATAAATTTTTATCGATAAACAATAAATTACTATATTTGTTGCATACTTATTTTAAATCAAAATATTATGTCAACAAGATCAACTTACATTTTAAAGCTCCTATACGTAGTGTCATGGATTGCTTTTATTGGGCTTTGTATAAAAGCAGGAACACTTTTAGCCTCTTACGGGATTAGTATGTTTATCAGCGAAGTTGGAGCAAAAAACCTGCAGTTAGGTTTAGATTTATCTTCCTTAAAAGCGTACGACGTTGTCGATTACTCTATTATGGTTTTCTCTATTACGGTAATTACAATTTTAGAAGCTTTGGTGTTTTATTCTGTCATTCAAATTTTCCTGAAGATTAATTTTGTTAGTCCGTTTCATGAAACAATTGGAAAACTGATCCAGAAAATGAGCGGATTCTCCTTACTTGTTGGCATCTTTAGCAACATAACCGTTAATTATTCCCAAAAATTTACTGCAATGGGAATTCAGCTTCCCAATCTTACCGAACATATTGGTCTTGGAGATGCGTTCTTCTTTTTTGCCGGAATTTTATATTTTATCTCACAGCTTTTTGCAAAAGGAATCGAACTTCAAAAAGAAAGCGAATTAACCATATAAGTTATGCCAATTATAGTAAATTTAGATGTAATGATGGCGAAACGAAAAATGTCATTAAATGAACTTTCAGAAAAAGTTGATTTGACCCTATCCAATCTTTCCATATTAAAAACTGGCAAAGCAAAAGCCGTTCGTTTCAGTACACTCGAAGCAATCTGCAAAGTTCTGGAGTGCCAGCCGGGAGATATTTTAGAGTTTGTCGAAGAATAAGGAATTTATATTTTATTCGTAATTTCGTATCAAAGAGAACTTTAGGTTCTCTTTTTTGATTTAATAACTTTCTAAAACCATCAAAATGAATATCTTAATCGTATACAGCCATCCGAGTAAAAAGTCTTATACATTTCAGGTTTTAGAACAATTAAAATCTGCAATAGCAAAACAAAACTGGAATTTTGAAGTTTCAGATTTATACGCTTCTAATTTTCAAAGCGATATGTCTGAAGAAGAATATGAAAGAGAAGGTTTTGCAAAACTTAATCTTCCCATTCCTAAAGACGTTTTAGCAGAACAGCAAAAAATCGAAAAAGCCGATTGTATTATTTTTCTATATCCCGTTTGGTGGAGCGATTGTCCCGCAAAACTAAAAGGCTGGTTCGACCGCGTTTTTTCGGTTGGATATGCTTACGGACAAACCGACGATTTTCCGAAAATGAAAATAATTCCGTTTGGACTTGTAATCTGCACCGCCGGACATCCAAATGCTTTTTTAACCGAAATTAAAATGGCACAAAGTATGGAAACCATAATGCTCGAAGATCGTTTGGGAAAACGTTTTGAAAATAAAGAAATGCTGATTCTGGGCGGAACTTTAGATTTGGAAAATGTGATGGAAAATCATTTTTTGCAGATCGAAAATATATGTAAGATAATAAAGCAGCATCTCATTTAAATCAATTATTTTAGAACCCAAATTAAAAATTAATTTAAGAATGGCAGTAAAGAAAAGTGTATTAGAAAAGATGTCTGATGCTGAATTAGAAAAATATATTAAACCACAAACTACATTTGTTCCCGAAGCCACTAAAATTGCCTTTGAAATACTTAAAAAAAGAGGGCATCAATTTTCAGAAAAAGAAATAGATTCGATTAATTTACTGATTAATAAAAAGGAAGAAAAAAAAATACGTCCTATACATGAAAATCATATAAAATCATCAAATTTTATTTTTTTTTCAATAGCCATAGGGGCAATAAACTTACTTTTAGCTATGAAATATGCAGAAACAAAAACTGAATTTATTTCCTCTATCGTAGCTTTTATTTTTGTTGCAATTCTCGGATACTTAGTTCGAAAAGGTTATAATTTAAAAGTGTTTCTTTTAGTAATGTTCTCTATTGGATTACTAGGCTCAATCCCTAGTTTAATTTCTGATTTGACCTATTTTCCATTGAACGGGATTTTAAGTCTTTCTCAAACAATATTGCAACTTTGGGCTATAATTTTTCTATTTATGATTCCAAAGGAATTTGAAAGTATAAAAAATAACGAATTTGAATTATGGCTTTCTGGCAAAAATGAAGAAGATTAGAAAATCTGAAATGCCTAATTGTAAACAATTATCAATGAACCAAAGATAAATGCTGATAAAATTTTAGATGAATTAAATAAAGTTGAAAATAAAATAGAACCTTAAACAATGACAATAGAAGAAATAATGGACATTCAAATGTCAGCATTTAACAATAGATCCATACAACACATGATGCCTTTGTACAGTGATGATATTAAAGTTTATAATTTTCAAGATCTTACATTAGCTATAAACGGCAAAAAAGAATGTGAAGAAATGTTTATCAACCTTTTTAAACAATCTCCAAATTTGAATGCCGAAATAATAAAATCCATTTTTTTTGATAACAAAGTAATACTTCACGAATATGTTTCGGGCCGAAATGGAGATGAAACTAAAAAAGAACAAGTCGTTATTTTTGAAGTAACAAATCAAAAAATAAGCAGAATGGATATAATGAGATAATTATCTTTTTTATATTCGTTTAAGATAAAAAATATTTTCTATAAAACCAACTTATTTTATGACTTTTCAAAAAATAAAAGCTTACCACCTATTCTGGATTACTGCTACAATAATTTTATTAATCGGAATAGCTGGGATAAATAATCCAGACAGCACTTTAGATATTAATGTTCATGACACATATTTTGTAATTGCTCACATTCATATTGCCGTTGTTCTTTCTTTGCTCTACTTTTTAATGGGACTTGGATATTGGTTTATTCAAAAAGTATTTAAAAAACAACTTATAAAATATTTAACCGCAATACATATTGTTATTTTGATAGGAAGTTTTATCAGTTACTGGCTTTTAATGCTTTATTTTAAACTATTTCCAACAGATGCTTTTCCATTATTTGACGATTACCAATTAGTGAATATGCTTTTAGTAAGCCAGCTTTTACTTATTATTTTTATTGCCACGCCGCTATATATTATTAATTTACTAATTGCATTATTCAGCAAAAAGAAAGTGAATAATTAACCATAAAGTTGAAAAATCTAAAATCAACAATCTAAAATCAACAATCTAAAATCAAAAACATCTGTCCGAAATACACCTCACAATTGTCTTATTAAAACCTAACTTATTGATTTTTAAAGAATAAATTTGATATACAACTTAAAAACCATAAAAATGAGTGCATCAGATTTTACTACAGCAATATTAGTCAATCAATCTCCGGAGGAAGTTTTTAATGCCGTTACAAACGTGCGCGGCTGGTGGTCTGAAGAAATTGAAGGAAATACAGCCAAACAAAATGATGAATTTAATTATCATTATGAAGATATTCACCGTTGCAAAATTAAATTGACAGAAGTAATTCCGAATCAAAAAATTGTCTGGCTGGTTGAAGAAAACTATTTCAAATTTACCGAAGACAAAACCGAATGGACCGGAACAAAACCAACTTTTGAAATCACAGAAAAAGACGGAAAAACAGAACTTCGTTTCACCCATTTTGGTTTAAACCAAGAATACGAATGCTTCGAAATTTGCCGTGACGCCTGGACAAATTATATTCAAAACAGTCTTAAAAAACTAATAGAAACCGGAAAAGGCGAACCAAACGCAACCGGAAAACCCCAAACCGAAAACGAAAAGAAATTATCTCAAAATTAAGGGATCAATTTGGCCCGCGGATTTTACGGATGAAACGGATTTTCGCAGTTTATTTTAAAATATGCCACAGATTAAAAGGATTAAAATGATTAAAAAAAATCTGGGCTAATCCTTTAAATCTGTGGCAAAAAAAAAAAAAGCAACCAGTGAAAACCCGTTTCATCCGTAAAACCCGTGGGCAAAAGCAAAACATTAAAAACTTAGCATCTTAGTAACTTAGAATCTTAGCAACTCTTTAGGCTACAACAATAGTAGATTTGGCTACATCCATCTTTTTGATGTTACGCAACTTTGTA